>NZ_JBFBEK010000013.1:0-18460 GCF_040683715.1 Streptomyces sp. NPDC093260 | reverse complement strand
CCCTCCCCGATCACGGTTTCCCCCTCCCTCCCACCCCGCCCTTCCACAAGCTCCCGGGTGGCCCCCGCGGGGGGCGCGCCGCGCGCCACCCGGGGGCGGCGGCCCGCCGTCACCGCCGTGAGCCGCCGGCGTCCTGGAGGTGCTGCGGGGTGTGGTTGCCGCCGCGGGCGCGCAGCGGCACCTCCGTCTCGGTGAGCACACGGTGGACGAAGCCGTACGACCGTCCGTGCTCCTCCGCGATGGCCCGTATGGACATGCCCTGTTCGTACTGCTTCCTCATCTCCCGCGCCAGTTCCGCACGGGCCGTACCGGTGATCTGCTTGCCCTTCTCCACGAGTCGGTCCTTTCGGTGATCGTCGTCCGGGTGTGCCCGTCGTCTACCCCGAACGGAGCACCCGTCACCGCCCCGGCCGCCTTCCTCGCGGCGCGGTCGCGGCACGGCCGAGGACCCTCGGCCCCGGTCCGGACCCGTTCGGCCCTCCTCCGAGCGGGAGCGGTCGCAGCACCGTGGGACCAGCGGCACCGACTTCCGCCGCCCCGACTCCCGCCGCGGGGCCTCCCCGGGCGGGACACCGCCATCTGGGTGACGATGAAGATGTCCTGAACCTGCTGTGTCGCGCCATGAAAGAGGTGGACCGACATGACACTCCCCTCCGACTCCCCGGACCACGGCCCCCCGCACGAGACCCCGCACCGGAGTTCCACCCAGGCCCCGCCCCAGGGCGCCAACCCCGCCGGGGAGACCCTGGGCGCGCTGGCGAACCTCGGCTGGCAGGCACTGTTCACCATCGGCCTCGCGTCGATCGCCCTGGGCGTGATCGTCCTGATCTGGCCGGGCGAGACGCTGCGCGTCGTCGGTGTGCTCTTCGGTGTCTTCCTGCTGGTCACCGGCGTCTTCCAGCTGGCCTCCGCGTTCGGCGCGCATGTGCCCGGACACCTGAGGGCACTGCACTTCATCACGGGCGCGCTCTGCGTACTGCTCGGACTCATCTGCTTCCGCGACACACTCGAGTCGATCCTGCTGCTCGCCCTGTGGCTCGGCTTCGGCTGGCTGCTGCGCGGCATCATGATGACGGCCGCCGCGGGTTCGTCGCCGGGCATGCCGGCGCGCGGCTGGCAGCTGTTCCTTGGCATCCTGACGCTGCTGGCCGGCATCGTGCTGATCGTCTCGCCGTTCGGCTCGATCGCCGCGCTCACGCTGGTCACCGGCATCATGGCCATCGTCCTCGGGGTGACCGAGGTCGTGCACGCCATCCAGCTGCGGATCGCGGCCGGCCGGCTCACCCGGGGCAGCGCCGGCAAGCAGCGGCGGGCCCTGTTCCACGCACACCCCCACCCGCAGCACTGACCCCCGCGCCCGGCGCCCCCCGCCACCCCCCCGGATCAGAGGGGCGGGCGGGGGCACCGGGCGCCTCTCGCTGCCCGAGGCCATGAGGACGACGCCGATCACCCGGCCCTCGCCCTCCAGCACGGGCAGCGCGCTGACCTTCCACTGCCCCATGACCCGACGAGGTCCTTGAACGGGGCGTCCCGCGCCACGGCCACGACGGTGTGCGTCATGACGTCGCTGACGGCGCCGAGGGTGGTGGTCATGGGCATGGTCCCCTCCGGTGTGCGCGGTGGTCCGACGTCCTCCGCCGCACTTCCGGCCTGAGCCTGTCCGGCCGCGCCGACAGGGGGCCGAACGTCCTGAGGACGGACCGAACCGCCCTCGCGCCCCGCCCCACCCGGTGCGACGGTGGCAGGAGGACGACCTGGCGCACAGCGCGGCAGCCGGGTGAAAGGTGGTCGCGATGGAGTCGCCCCTGATCGTGGGTGTGGACGGATCGGGTCCGAGTCTGACGGCGGTCGACTGGGCGGTGGACGAGGCCGCCCTGCGCCAGCTGCCGCTGCGGCTGGTGTACGCCTCCCTGTGGGAGCGCTACGAGGGCGTGGTGCCCGACGGCGGCACGGACCGGCCCTCGGAGCAGGTGATGGCCGAGCACGTCGTCGACTCCGCGCAGGAGCGGGCCCGGCGACGCAACGCGCAGGTGAAGGTGTCCACGGACGTCCTCCCCGAGGACGCGGTCTCCGCCCTGGTGGACGCGGGCGACACCGCCTCCGGGCTGGTCGTCGGCTCGCACGGGCACGGCGGGCTGAGGGGGCTGCTGCTCGGGTCGGTCGGCCTGGGCGTCGCGTCCCGGGCGCGCTGCCCGGTGGTCGTGGTCCGCGGCGACAGCGCGGGGGTGACCGGCACGCACGAGCGCATCCTGCTCGGCGCGGGCGGTCCGGAGAGCGCCGGCGCGGCGGTGCGGTTCGCGTTCCGCGAGGCGGTCGCGCGCGGCTGCGTCCTCGACGTCGTACGGGCCTGGCGCACCCCGCTGCTGGAGGCCGGCCGTGCGGTGGCGCCGCCCGACGACTCGCCCCTCGGGCACGAGGAGCGGGCCGCCGCCCTGCTGGAGGAACTGCTGAGCGAGGCGGCGGCCGAGCATCCGGACGTCCGGGTGCGGCGGGCGACCGTCGAGGGCCCGGCCCACCGGGTGCTCGTGGACCGCTCGGCCGCTGCCGATCTGGTGATCGTCGGAGCGCGTCGCAGCACGGGCCACTTCGCTCCGCAACTGGGGCGTACGGCCCACGCGTTGCTGCATCACGCGCGGTGCCCGGTGGCGGTCGTGCCGCAACGGGCGTGACGCCGGGGCCGCCGGGCGTCACGGGGGACCGTCCGGGCGGACCTCGCCCCCCCGCCGCTCAGGCCCGCCAGTGGCCCAGCGCGTGCGACGGCTCCTTCGGCACGCCGAGTCGCCTGCGCACGAAGGCGGCGAGTTCGCGGACGTCGCCGCGTCGCAGGCGATCCGCACAGGGGCGGCGCGGGCCCAGTCGCCGGCGCGCCCCGCGTGCAGGGCGAAGCCATGACGCAGGTGCCCGGGGTCCGGGGCCACCAGGGTGCAGGGCCGCCGGTGCGGACGCCCACCGTCGTCGAACCGGCGCCGCACCCACGTCGTCGGCCGTCACGGGGCCTTGACCGTGATGTCCCCGCTGGACGTGCTCAGATCCAGCGTGTGCGGAGCCTTCGGGTCGGTGGGCACCGAGACGTGCGGGCCGCCGTTGCTGGTGTGGGCGGACACCCGGTACGGGCCGCCCGGCGCCGTGACGGTGACCTCGGCGTTGGAGGTGCGCACCCACACGTCCTGGGCCACCGCCGTGCCGATGGAGACCGGCCCGTTGGAGCTCTTGGCCCTGACTCCGGCGCCCCTCAGGCCCTTCGCCTGGATCCGGCCGTTCGAGGTGCGCAGATCGACCGGTCCGCTCGCGCCGTCCACGTGCACATCGCCGTTGCTGGTGGACACCTTCACCGCGCCCACCGCGGACAGGTCCAGCTCGCCGTTCGACGTGGAACCGGTCACCGGCAGTCCCGCAGGGACGTCGACCGTGTACTGCGCCGAGCAGTGGCGGCCGCAGCCGGCCAGGACGAGGACGCCGTCGTCGACGCGGTAGGACAGCGCCGTCGGCCTGTCGCCGCGGTAGCTCACCTTGCGGTGCACCGACACCTTCGTGCCGCCCCCGCCGTGGATCTCGACGCCGGCGTTCTCGTTGTCGATCCGGATCGACGTGATCTTCTCGCGGACGGCGTGCTCGTCCTCGAAGGTCTTGTCGCTGAGCGCACCGCACGCGCCGAGCGCCCCCGCCGCGGCCACGGTCAGGGCCGTGGCCGCGAGAAGGCGGAGCCGATGGTGCATGAGAATCTCCCCGTCGTACGCAAGTCGCCGGTCCCGCCGGCGGTTCGGTCGCTGCCCGGCGGACCCTGGCCGGGTCCGCCGTGGCCACGACGCTAACGGCGCCGAGACCCACCCCACCATGGGGTTAACCCCCGACATCCCCCTGAGGTCCGCTGCCGGACGGCCCCCGGCGACGGGCACGCCGCCGTACACATGTCATCCGTCACCGCGGCGGCCCCTTCGCCGCGCCGTCACCCGTCGCCGCTCTGTCACCCGTCATCGCGCGCACATCGCGCCGACCGTGTCGGTGAACGCCCGGGCGAGCGGCGTCAGATCGGCCCGGCGGCGCGCGGCTCGGCCCACCGCCGGCTCCGGCAGACCGGCGACGGGCAGGAAGCGCAGCGGGCCGGAGCCGGCGGAGGCCTGCCGGCCGGGCACGCCGCCACGAAGACGCGCGGAGCGTCAAGTGTCATGGCACCCGGACCAGTTGTGCGGAGCGTCCACCGAACCCCACGATTGACTTGCGCACCGGGGGCTTGGACGATCTTCCCGGGGCGGCAACCCCCTCCCGCGTTCCAGCCCTCCGGTCCGGACCGGAGCGGGGCGGCGGGTCGGGTGCCGACCCCGCCCCCAGCCGAGAGGAAACACACATGCCCACGACACCACCCCTCAACGACAGCCACGACAGCGGCCCTCGGACCGTCGCGGTCCTCGGCCCGGGCGGCGTCGGCGGCCTTCTGGCCGGGCTCCTCTCCCGGGCCGGACACCGGGTCGTCTGCGTCGCCGGCGAGCACACCGCGGATGCGCTGCGCAAGGACGGAATCCGGGTGCGCAGCGGCCAGTTCGGTGACTTCACCGCACCCGTCGAAGCCGGCACCGCGCTGCGCGAACCGGTCGACCTGCTCCTGGTCACCGTCAAACACACGGCACTGGACGCCGCGGTGGAACGCGTCCCGGCCGACCTGCTCGGCGACGCCCTGATCCTCCCCCTGCTCAACGGCGTCGAGCACCTGCCGGCCCTGCGCGCACGGTACGGCACCGCCACCGTCGCGGCGGGCGTGATCCGGGTCGAGTCAACCCGCACCGCCCCCGGAGTCGTCGAGCACGGCAGCCCGTTCACGGAGATCGATCTCGCCGGGGAGCGCGAACGCCTCGCCCCGCTCGCCGAGTTGCTCACCGCCGCCGGGGTGCGCACCCGGCTGTCCGGCGACGAGACGGCCACCCTGTGGGCCAAGCTCGCCTTCCTCGCCCCCTTCGCCCTGCTCACCACCCGCTACGGGCTCACCATCGGCGCGGTGCGCACCGAGCGGCGCGAGGAACTGACCGCACTGGTCGAGGAGACCGCCACGGTGAGCCGGGCGTGCGGCGCGCCCGTCGATCCCGCGAAGTCGCTGGCGCTGTACGACACCTTCCCGGCGGGCGCCAAGTCCTCGATGCAGCGGGACGCGGAGGCCGGCCGCCCGCTGGAGCTCGACGCCATCGGCGGGGCCGTCGTACGGGCGGCCGAACGGCACGGGGTGCCGGTGCCGGTCACGAGCCGGCTGGTGGCCGAACTGGCGGCCGCGCACCCGGCGGGCGACGACTGACGCGGACCGGCGACCGTCACCCGCACGACGGGAGCCAGGAGGGCGGTTCGGCGGGGGCCGGGCAGTCGGTGACCGGTGCCGGGGCCGCCGGTGGCGGCTGGTCGCTGGCAGAAGCGATCGGCAAGGAGGTGCGGTCGAGGACGAGCCTCGTCGCCCGTCTGCCTTTCATGGTGCGGCCGGAACCGGCCGTCCCGCCAACGCGACCGGCCGCCGGCGGTACGCGGTCGTGTGCGGGCCCCGTGGGTCAGGTCAGGTGCGGCCGATGTCCCTCGGGAGTTCGAGAGCGAGCACCCGGTCGGCGTACACGAACGTCTCGAACCGTGTGCCGTCCGGGACGTCCGGCTCGTCCTCCAGCCGCCGCAGCGCCTCCAGCACGGCGGGCGTGTCCAGGTCGTCGTCGTAGGCGGCGCCCAGACGCCGTACGGTGTCCGCGTGCATCGGCCGCGAGGGCGCGTCCGCCCAGGCCGCGACGCGCGCCCGCCACCGGGCCAGCGTCGCCCTCGCGTCGTCCAGCGTGCGCCCGGTGAGATCGACGGGACGCGCGTACGGCCGGGCGAGCAGGACCAGCCGCAGCGCCAGGGGATCGGCCCCGCCGCCGGTCAGCGCGTCCAGGCCGCCGGACGCCTCCGTGGCCCCCACCCTGACCGGCAGCCCGTGCTCCGCCGCCGGAGGGTCGGCCGCCGGGGCGAGGACATGGACGTCGACGGGGCCGCCGAACGGTGCGATCGAGGCGGCGTCCGGGGTGCGGACCGCGGGCGGGTGGATGCCGAGCAGCGCGGCGGTACCGGCCAGTGCCCGCGCCCGCTCCTCGGGCAGCGGACGCTCGACGTAGCCGGTGACCACCTGGAGATCCTCCAGCTCGGCGATGCGGAACAGCACGTCCGCGACGAGCATCGCCCGCAGCTCGCCCAGCAGGCCGCGCCGTCCGGCCGGTGCGGGGTGGACGCAGACGCGCAGCAGTCCGCCGGGACCCCGCGGAACCTGGGTGAGCCGCCCCGACCGGGTGTCGGTGAGCCGCACGCCGTCCTCCTCGCCCGGTACGGCGCGCGTACCGTCCGGCTTGCCCGGTCGCACTCCTGAGGCCCAGGTCAGAGGGGATGTCCACTCTGCCGTTCGGCGGCAGGGTCGAACCGGGGTCGAATGGGGCAGGTGGACCGTCCCCCGGGCCGCGGCCCGCCCTCGCGCCACGACGCTTCGCCCCGTTGCGCCGACGAGCCTCGCACCGGGGGTGCGGTCACTGCCAAGTCTCACACGGACGTCATGCGGCCGCCTGACCGACGCCCTCGGCCTGCTGTTGGGTTCGACGAATGCAGCGCCCGTCGGAGCCGAAGTCCTCGCGGGCGTGGCGAAGACGGGGACCGTCCGCGCCGGCCGGTCCCCGTGCCCGCGCCGGCCTCCGCCCCGCGGTCGCATCGCAGCGGCCGGCACCGGTTGGCCGGCGGAGCGGGTCTCAGCACCGAGGCCGGCCGGCCCGCCCTCGCCCGCCTCGCGACGGCGGCGGCCCTGCGCTGACCGGTGGACCGGCCACCGGACGTCAGGCGTCGGGCGTTGCCTCAGGTGTCGGGCGTCGGGCCATCACCGAGGGCCGGTCGCCGGCGGGTGCCCGTCGGCCGGGGCGGAGGTGAGCGGTCCGGCCGGGACCGGGGCGGACGGGTCGGTTGCCGGGCGGCGCCGGGCCACGGGCGGTGCCGCGGCCCCGGCCGCCGGTCGCGGTCCGCCGCGGCGGCCGGTGTGCGCGATCACGCTGGTGAGGATGCCCGCGAGCAGTCCCCAGAAGGCCGAGCCGATGCCGAGGAGCGTGACGCCGGAGGCGGTGGCGAGGAACGTCACGACCGCCGCCTCCCGCGAGGCCTTGTCGGACAGGGCCGTGGCCAGGGAGTTCTCGATCGTGGCCAGCAGGCCGACGCCCGCCAGGGAGAGCACGAGGGCCTGCGGCATCGCGGTGAGCAGCGAGGCGACCGTCGCGCCGAACACACCCACACAGAGGTAGAAGACGCCCGCCCACACGGCGGCGACGAACCGCCGGTCCCGGTCCGGATGCGCCTCCTCGCCGGTGCAGATCGCCGCCGTGATGGCGGCCAGGTTCAGGCCGAACGCGCCGAACGGGGCGAGGACGGCGTTGACGGCACCGGTCCACGTCATCAGCGGCGAAACGGGCACGTCGTAGCCGGAGTTGCGCAGCACCGCCGCCCCGGGCAGGTTCTGCGAGGCCATCGTGACCACGAACAGCGGCACCCCGACGCTGACGAGGGTGCGCCAGTCGAAGTCCGGTGCGGTGAACACCGGTTGGGCGAGCGAGATCCGCAGCTCGGCCAGGCGCCAGCCACCGGCGAGCGCCGAGGCGAGGACACCGCCGGCGAGGGCGACCAGCACGGCGTAGCGCGGGAGGAACCGACGGGCCAGGAGGTAGAGCGCGAACACCGGGAAGGCGATGGCGAAGTCGCCGTGCATCGTGCCGAACAGACCGGTGCCGAACCGCAGCAGCACCCCGGCGAGCAGGGCCGCGGCGAGAGGCACCGGGACGCGGTCCATGGCGCGGGCGAACCATCCGGTCACACCCGTGACGAGGACGAGCAGCGCCGAGAAGACGAACGCGCCGACGGCCCGCCCCATCGGCACACCCACGAGGGTGGTGGCGAGCAGGGCCGCGCCGGGTGTCGACCAGGCGGTGACGACGGGGGTGCGGTACCGCAGGGAGAGCCCGACGCAGGTGACGGCGAGCCCGACGCCGAGCGCGAGCATCCAGGAGCCGATCTCCGTGGGGTCCGCGCCCGCGGCCTTCGCCGCCGTGAACACGAGTGCGGCCGAACTGGTGACGCCCACGGTGACGGCGATCAGACCGGCGGCCACCGCCGACGGCGGGGCCGCCGCGCGTATGCGGTCGGTGAAGGAGGACATACGAGCAACTTCCGGGACGAGGCGGCGGGGCGGAGTGCGGTGTCGTGTGGCGGCCGCCGGGCAGGACTACCGCCCCCGGGTGTTCCATAAACAGAACGTTCCGTTTATGGAACACTAGAGACCCGGACGGGAGCCGTCAACCACGGCGGACGGGGACCCTGGACCACGGCGACGAGAGCGGGAGCGCGATCCGGCGATGGGGCTGAACGACGAAGTGGGGCGCAGGCTGCGCGAGCTGCGCACGGCCCGGGGCCTGTCGCTCTCCGAGCTGGCGCGGCGCTCCGGCGTCGGCAAGGGCACCCTCTCGGAGCTGGAGGGCGGCACGCGCAACCCCACGCTCGACACCCTCTACGCCCTGACCACGGCCCTGAACCGGCCGCTCAGCGCTGTCCTGGCCGACGACGCGCCGCCGCACGCCGAGCACCACGAGGGGGCCGTGTCCGGCAGCGCGGCCACCGCGGTCCTGATCGAGCGGCACGAGGACGACGACGCCGTCACCGACGTCTTCCGCGTCACCATCGCCGCCGGCGCCACCCAGGAGTCGGCCGCCCATGTCGCAGGCACCACGGAGAGCCTGATGATCCTCAGCGGTACGGCCGTCGTGGGCGCCCTCGACGCGCCGAGCAGCGTCGGCCCGGGCGAATCGGCCAGCTGGCCGGCCGACACCGCACACCTCTACAGCGCCCCGCACGGCGAGGCCCACGGCATCCTCTTCGTCCGCTACCCGGCCACCGCCCTGTGACCGGGCCCTGGTCCGCTCCCGCGCCGCGCCCCTCAACGCCCCTGCGCCGGCAGCGACGTGCCCGAGGTGCGGCGTGCCCGGCCCGCCTCTCGGCGGACTCCCTCGGCAAGGCCTCCACGACAGGAACCGGGCCGGAGCCGGCAACGGCTCCGGCCCGGTACGGAAGCATCCGCGGGAGGAGACTCCCGGCGGCCCGCGCTCAGCGCCGGCCGGTGTCCTTGACCGACTCCTTGGCCTCGCGGGCCTGGCCCGCGGCCTCCGCCGCGTGACCCTTGGCGACCAACTTCTGGTTGCCGACGGCGCGTCCCGCCGCCTGGGCGACCTTGCCGACTGCCTTCTCGGCCTTGGCCCGAGCCTTCTCGCTGGCGGCCATGCTGCTCACCCTCTCGGTCGTACGTCGTCCAGTGCTGGATGTGCACCTGACCCGTGACGCCGCCGGTAAACCCGGCGTATCCGTCCGGGGCCCGACCGACAGCGGACAGCAGGCGCCCGACCGACAGCAGGCGCCCGACCGACAGCAGGCGCCCGACCGGCAGCCGGCCGACGGTCGGGCCGACTCGACGGGCGCCCACCGAGCCGGTGGAACGGGCCGGCGCGGCCGACCGGCTCAGGGTTTGCGGGCGATGCCCGCGTACAACGCGGCCTCGGCGTCGGTGACGTTGAGGTGGGGCTCGTCCGGGTCGGGGCGCCAGCGCAGCACCGGGGTGAGGCCGGGTTCGAGCAGGTCCCAGCCGGCGAAGAAGGCGGAGATCTCCTCCAGGGTGCGGGCCTGACCCGGCGTACCGGCCGCCTCGTACACGGAGGTGAGACGGGCGATGGCCGCCGGGTCGAAGTCCGGGGTGACATGACTGATCGTCAGCGTGCTGCCCGAGGGCAGGGCGTCCTTCAGGCGTTCCACGATGCCGTGGGCGTCGTGCCGGTCGGTGATGAAGTGCAGCAGCGCGTTGAGGCTGAGGGCGATGGGCGCGTCGAAGTCGAACGTCGAGCTGAGCACGGGATGCTTCAGCAGTGCGTCGGGGTCGGTGACATCGGCCTGCATGTAGGCGGTGCTGCCTTCCGGGTGGCTGCGCAGCAGCGCGCGGGCGTGGGCCAGGACGATCGGGTCGTTGTCGGTGTAGATGATCCGGGCCCGGGGATTGACCGCCTGGGCGACCTCGTGCAGGTTGGGCGAGGTCGGAATGCCCGTGCCGATGTCCAGGAACTGCTCGATGCCCAACCGGGCGAGGTGCCGGGTGGACCGGTGCATGAATGCGCGGTTGCTGCGCGCGGCGATCAGGATCGTGGGGAAGGCGGCCATGGCCCGGCCGGCCGCCTCCCGGTCGGCGGGGAAGTTGGTGATCCCGCCGAGGAAGTAGTCGTACATACGCGCCGAGTGCGCCCGGTCGAGTTCCAGGTCCACCACGCTGCCGTGATCGCCGTGATCGCCGTGGCCGCCGTCGTCCTCGTGCTCCCGCGTGCCGCCGTTGCCGTCCATGGTCGCTGCCCCCGTCTCCCCGCTGCTGTGATCCGACACGGGCGTGCGCCAGGCGGCGCCACCCCGCACCACCCGAGCTTCCCCCCTCCGCACTGCCGGGACAACCGTGCAGCTCAAGCCAACTTCCGCCCCTCGCAGACAGGGGCGAAAGCGACACGGCGACCGCCTCCGCCCCCTACTCGTGGGTAGTCACAATATTGCGCTGCGTGTAAAAAATTCCGGAACCCCTTGCACGGGACGGCCGTTCGGCCGGTTGGCTTGCGAGTGGGAAACGTTTGTCCCGCACACCGACCCCGCCCCACCGTGGAGCGGTGCGGTGCACAGCACGAAGGACCACAGTGAAGCTCGATCGGGAACCCCTGGCGGTCCGGGAGACCGCCGCCCGGATCTACGCCCCCGACCCGGCCCACGCCGGCCGGCGCGCTTTGGCCGCGGCCTTACGCGGCGCGGTACGCCTCCCGCGGCACAAGTCCGCGCACCCGCATGAACGGCCGTGCGGGCAACGCCCGTACGGGCACCCGCACGCGCGCCCCTGCGGCGAGAGCGAGGTGGGATGAGCCCTTTCCCCGGCGGCTCGCACGGCTCGCCCGGTCCGGCCGGCCCCCACGCCCAGCGGACGCCCAACCGGCCCGAGCGACTCGCCCTCACCTTCGACGCCTTCCACGCCTACCACCGCAAACTCTGGATGCGCTTCGCCCACACCCAGGTCGGCAGCCGGGCCGCGGCCGAGGCCGTCGTGGACGCGGCGTGCGCCCGGCTGCGGGTGAACTGGTCGCACGCCCTGCTCCAGGACTCCGTGCCGCGCTACGCATGGCTGATCCTCAAGGAGGAGGTCCACCGCTGGCTCGCCGAACGCGGCCTGCCGCCGCAGGTGGGCGACGCGGCCTTCCAGACCGCCCTCCAGAAGCTCCTGTTGCACGAGATGCGCGACGAACTACGCGTCATATCCCAGGAGATCGGCCTCTACGCCGCCATCTCCGCCCTGCCCGAACGCCGTTACGACGTGATAGTCCTGCGCTTCCTGCTCGGCATGCCGGCCGACGAGGTCGCCGAATACCTCGGGATCGACACCGCCACGGTCCGCTCCCACGTCCGCCATGCCCGCCGATCCCTCGCCAAGGAACTCCACATTCCCTACCAGGAGACGGACAACTGAGCAGTGGCCCGCACCGACCATGAGCCAGCCGGCATCGAAGCCGCCCTGCACGCGGCCCAGGCCCTCACCGACGCCTACGACGACTACGACACCGACGCGGCCCTACGGCGTGTCACCGCCCTCGCCGACACGCTCCCGAACCCCACCGGGATCCAACCCCCCACCGACACGGCCCCGCATCTCGCCGGCGCGTTCCCGGACCAGGCCCACGCCAGCCCCGACCGCGCCATCCCGGACCGGACCTCCCCGCACCCCCGCCCGCCCGTGCGCTACCGCAGCGTGCACGAGCAGGCCGCGCACGACCTCGACCTGGCCGTCACCCTCGTCGTGGACGCCCCGCAGGCGCACCTGAGCCTCGCCCGGCTGGTCGACCACGACCACATCGAACCCGAGGGCGCCCTGGTCTTCGCGGCCCTCCTCCATCTGGCGGGCTACCGCGACCAGGCGCAGTTCTGGTTCGAGTTCGCCGCCGGAGCCGGCAACCGGACCGCCGCGTTCTGCCTCTACCTCCTCCATCTGCAACGCGCCGAGCACCGCACCGCCGCGTACTGGCGCACCCACGCGCGCGCCTTGGCCCCGCCGCCGCAGCGGCCCGCGGCCCCCCACCGGCCGCAGCGCTTCCTGCTCCCCGAAGGGGTGCGCCGCGATCTGATCCGCCGCTGCTGGCGGGGCCGGCGGCCCACCCTGCCGCCCCGGCTGGAGGCCGTCATCCACAGCCTCCCCGTCGGCACGCCCGACGAGGACTTCGGCCAGATCCCCCGCCCCGACCGCACCCTCACCCAGCTCCCCGCCCAGGAACCCGCCACCGGATGAGACCGGCGGACCGGGACCGGGCGGAACGCCGCCCCGAAGGGGACGCAAGGAGCCGAGGAAGACGGGAGGCCCGGAGGACCCCGGAAAAAGAATCCGAAGAAATCTCCCCGAGGATGTCGAGAACCCGTGACCGGTTCCGTCCCCGTGGTGAAGCGCGACGACAGCGCGGCCACACGACCACGACGCGACCACAATGGATCGCATCCGCACCGAGGAGAAACACGATGGCCAAGTACCTCCTGCTGAAGCACTACCGCGGCGCCCCGCCCTGCGCCAACGACGTGCCCATGGACCAGTGGGCGCCGGAAGAGGTCTCGGCGCATGTGAAGTACATGCAGGACTTCGCGGCCCGGCTCCAGGAGACCGGCGAGTTCGTGGACGCGCAGGCGCTCGCCCCCGAGGGCACCTTCGTCCGCTACGACGGCGAGGGGCGACCGCCGGTCACCGACGGGCCGTTCGCCGAGACCAAGGACCTCATCGCCGGCTGGATGGTGATCGACGTCGACACCTACGAACGCGCCCTGGAGCTGGCCGGAGAGTTGTCGGCCGCCCCCGGCGCGGGCGGCGAGCCGTTGCACGAGTGGCTGGAGCTGCGGCCCTTCCTGACCGAGCCCCCCACCGTCACGGAGTGACCTCGCCGATGGACGAGGCACTGCTGCGCCGCCTCACGCCCGGTGTCCTCGCCGCCCTCGTCCGCCGCGGAGCCGACTTCGCGGCGGCCGAGGACGCGGTGCAGGACGCTCTTCTGGAAGCCCTCCGCGTCTGGCCGGCCGATCCGCCGCGGGACGCGAAGGGCTGGCTGATCGCCGTCGCCTGGCGCCGGTTCCTCGACGCGGTCCGGGCGGACGCCGCCCGCCGCCGGCGCGAGGACCTCCGCGAGGAGGAACCGGCCCCCGGGCCCGCGCCCGCGGCCGACGACACCCTCCAGCTGTACTTCCTGTGCGCCCACCCCGCGCTGAGCCCGTCGTCCGCCGTCGCGCTCACCCTGCGCGCCGTCGGCGGCCTCACCACCCGCCAGATCGCCCAGGCCTACCTGGTGCCCGAGGCGACCTTGGCGCAGCGGATCAGCCGCGCCAAACGCACCGTCTCGCAGGTGCGGCTGGACCGGCCGGGCGACGTGGCCACCGTGCTGCGCGTCCTCTACCTCGTCTTCAACGAGGGCTATCACGGTGACGTCGACCTGGCCGCCGAGGCCATTCGGCTCACCCGGCAACTCGCCGCGGCCGTGGACCACCCCGAGGTCGCGGGACTGCTCGCCCTCATGCTGCTGCACCACGCCCGGCGCGCCGCCCGTACCGCGTCCGACGGCGGCCTGGTGCCGCTCGCCGAGCAGGACCGCGGCCGGTGGGACACCAGACTGATCGCCGAGGGCGTGGCGATCCTCCAGGCGGCCCTGGCCCGCGACCGGCTCGGCGAGTTCCAGGCCCAGGCCGCCGTCGCGGCCCTGCACGCCGACGCGCCCACCGCGGGGGAGACCGACTGGGTGCAGATCGTGGAGTGGTACGACGAGCTGACGCGGCTCACCGACAACCCCGTGGTCCGGCTCAACCGCGCGGTCGCCGTCGGCGAGGCCGACGGGCCGCGCGCCGGCCTCGCGGCACTCGCCGAACTGGACCCCGCGCTGCCCCGCCACACCGCGGTCGCGGCCTACCTCCACGAACGCGACGGCGACCTCGCGACCGCGGCCCGGCTGTACGCCGAGGCGGCTCACAAGGCGCCCAACCTCGCGGAACGCGACCATCTGACCCGCCAGGCCGCCCGCCTCAACACCACCCGGCGCCGCCCCTGACCGGTCGGCCGCCGCCCAGCCCGCGGAGACTCCCTGTGCCGGGCCGGGCCCCTCCCTCAGCCGGCGGCCCAGGTGTCGCGCGCCCAGTCGGCGAACCGGGTCCAGCGGATCTGCGGGTGCGCGGCGTGCAGGGCGGGGATGTCGACGTGGTAGCCGGGGCCGTTCAGGAACGACCACAGCGCGTGCATGTCCGGGTTTCCGATCGCCGTCAGTGGCACCTGCTCATGGCGGACCTCCCGCCCCAGCACCGCGCCGAGCGCCGCCGCCATCTGGGCGGGGGTGGGCGCGTCGCCGGCCAGTTCGATGCGCTGCCCGGCGTAGGAGCCGGGATCGAGCAGCACCTCGGCCGCGAACGCGCCCAGGTCGGGCCGGGCCAGCTGCTGCAACGGCCGGTCGGGCGGCAGCGGCAGATCGAGGACGCCGTCGCGGATGCGCTCCGCACCGCCGAGTGCGTTGTCGAAGAAGTACGTCGGCCCCAGGATCGTGTACGGCACGTCGCCGCCGGCCAGTTCCGCCTCGATGCGCGCCTTGCTCTCGAAGTGCGGCACCCCGCTGTCCCGGTCGGCCCCGGCCACGGAACTGAACACCAGATGCCGCACGCGCCGCTCGGCCCCCGCGGACAGGATCGCCCGCCCCTGCTCCACCTCGGCCTCCACCCCGGCCTCGAACGGGGTGGTGAACGCGAAGACACCCGCCGTCCCGCCCATCGCCGCGGCCAGTGAGTCCGTGTCGTTCAGCGAGCCCGCCACCACCTCGACGCCCCGGTCGGCCAGCTCCCGCGCGGCGCCCCGGCCGGGGTCCCGTACCAGCGCCCGGACCCGGGCCCCGCGGTCCAGCAGCGCGTCCGTCACCGCCCGGCCCTGCCCGCCGGTCGCGGCAAGCACCAGGATCGGCCCATCGGTCATCGCGGAACTCCTTCTCCAGCAGGCGGGCGCCGAACGGGCCCGGACGGCGACCGGCATGTTCCGGCGCGGGCCCCGGCGGGGGGCGCGGCACCGTTCGTCCGGCGAGACGATCCAAGAAGCCGCGGGACCGGTTGTCCAGCACCACCGCGCGGCGCCCCGCCGGTGTGTCCGTGAGCAGCCCCCCGCGCACCCTGATGAGCCGGGGCCTGCTCGCCCCGAAGCGGCTGGCGCGGCCGCTGCGCGAGGAGTTCCTGGACCGGTGCCGGTCGCCCGACAGCAACCGCGCCACCGGCGCACCTGGATGAGCGCCTGTGCGCTGCCCAAGACCGAGGCCGCGCCTTCGGGCAGCGGAACGCGCTCGGCGAACGGGCAGTTCACACGGTGTGCAAGGGCGGCCCGAGAGCGCTCTGTACGGTGTTTCCGGCGGCCCGTTAAGGTGCGGGCATGAGCAATCAGGCCCCGACCCTGGAGGATGTCGCCCGCGAGGCGGGTGTGTCCCGGGCGACCGTCTCCCGGGTGGTCAACGGCGTCCGCAACGTGGACCCGGCGATCCAGGAACTGGTGCACCGCGCGATCGAGCGGACCGGCTACGCACCCAACCGCGCCGCCCGGTCCCTGGTCACCCGGCGCGCCGAGACCATCGCGCTGGTCGTCTCCGGGGCGGGGGACTCGCCGGAGGAGACCCAAGGGGCCTTCGCAGCAAGGGCGTTCGCGGACCCCTTCTTCGGCCGGGTGGTCTCCGGAGTCGTCGGCTTCCTGAGCCCGCGCTCCATGCACCCGGTGCTGATGTTCGCCGAGTCGCCCGAGGACCGGCGCGAGGTGCTCACGTATCTGCGGCAGGGCCGCGCCGACGGCGCGCTCGTCGTCTCCACCCACGCCGACGACCCGCTGCCCGCGCTGCTGGCCGACGCGAAGCTGCCCGCCGTGCTGTTCGCCCGTCCGGCCCGCCCGGTTCCGCTGAGCTACGTGGACCTGGACCACCGCGACGGCGGCAGGCTCGCGGCGGAACACCTCCTGGCGCGCGGCTGCCGCCGCCCGGCCACCGTGGCCGGGCCGCTCGCCGTCGCCGCGAGTCAGGAGCGCCTCGCGGGCTTCCGCGACACGCTGGCCCGCCACGGGCATCCGCATGTGCCCATCGCCGAGGGCGGCTTCACCCTCGACAGCGGGGTCGCGGCGATGGAGCGGCTGCTCGCCGGACACCCGGACGTGGACGGAGTGTTCGCCGCCAACGACCTCATGGCGCAGGGCATCTGCCAACTGCTCCAGGAGCGGGGCAGGCGGGTGCCCGACGAGGTCGCGGTGATCGGCTTCGACGACTCCGCGATCGCCCTGACCTGCCGTCCCCCGCTCACCACGGTCCGCCAGCCGGTCGAGCGGATGGCGGCGGAGATGGCCCGCCTCCTGGACGAGCACATCCGCGGCGAGGGCACCGGGCCGGTCTCCGTCGTCTTCGATCCCGAACTCATCGTGCGGGAGACGGCGTGACGGCCCGGCGCGGCCTGCGGACCGCCCCCTAAAACGCACGGACCCCGCGCCCGTGAGGGACCCCGCGATGTCCACCTTCTGAACGGGCTGCCCCTCCGCATCAGCCGTCCCTCCGGTCCGGACCGCCGAGACACAAACGTTGCCAAACGGCACCCCCGCATCTCCACCGCAGGTCACGGGCCGTACGGCCGCTCTCCCGAGCCGTCCGGCCGGCCCTTCCGCGGATGCGCCGGGCAGGACGGACGGACCGGCCCTCTTGACGCCGTTCTTCTCATGGGGCTTAACTCACATCCTAAATTAAGCCCTGGGGACTTCAGGAGGCGAACGCCGTGTCGGCGTCCGCAGGCAGCTCCACGGCTTTCGACCCCCGGAAAGGGACACCAGGAGTCATGCGCAGCACCCGAGCCGCGGCCGTAGGCGCCGTCACCCTGTCTCTCGCCCTGGCGGCCGCGGCCTGCGGAGGCGGTTCGTCCACCGGCGGCGGGTCCAACGACTCGCCGAAGACGCTCACCTACTGGGCCTCCAACCAGGGCGCCAGCATCGAGGTCGACAAGAAGGTCCTCCAGCCCGAACTCGACAAGTTCGAGAAGCAGACGGGTATCAGGGTCAAGTTGGAGGTCGTGCCCTGGGCCGACCTGCTGAACCGGATCCTCACCGCCACCACCTCGGGCCAGGGCCCCGACATCCTCAACATCGGCAACACCTGGAGCGCCTCCCTCCAGGCGACCGGCGCACTGGTGCCGTGGGACGTCAAGAACTTCGGGAAGATCGGCGGCAAGGACCGCTTCGTGGACTCCGCGCTCGGCTCCACCGGCGTCCAGGGCCAGGACCCGGCGGCCGTCCCGCTGTACTCGATGTCCTACGCGCTCTACTACAACAAGAAGATCTTCGCCGACGCCGGGATCTCCAAGCCCCCTGCCACCTGGGACGAGCTGGTCGCCGACGGCAGGAAGATCCAGGCCACGGGCAAGCAGGTCATCGGCACCGAGGGTTCCAACCTCTCCGAGAACATCCACCAGGTGTTCGTCCTCGCCAAGCAGCACGGCGCCGACTTCTTCACCGCCGACGGCAAGCCCGACTTCACCAACGACAACGCGGTCGCGGCGGTCAAGCAGTACGTCGACCTGATGGCCAAGGACAAGGTCATCCCGGTCAGCAACGCCGAGTACTCCCAGAACCAGTCCCTGAGCGACTTCGCCAAGGGCAAGACGGCGATGGTGCTGTGGCAGACCGCCTCCGCCACCTTCAAGTCGCTGGGCATGAAGGACTCCGACTGGGCCGTCGCCCCCGCACCCGTGCAGTCGGGCACCCCGGGCAGCGGCGCGCAGGTGAACTCGATGGTGGCCGGCATCAACATGGCCGTCTTCAAGAACACCCACAACCTGGACGGCGCGACCCGGTTCGTGAAGTTCATGACCGGCGACGACGAGCAGAAGATCCTCAACAAGGCCTACGGCTCCATCCCGCCGGTCAAGTCGGCGCAGTCGGACCCGGCGTTCAACGCGCAGGGCACCGCGGTGCTCCGTCAGACCCTGGCCTCCAGCGCCGCCGCCCTGCCGCAGGTGGCCGACGAGTCGCAGTTCGAGACGGCCGTCGGCACGGCGGTGAAGGAGCTGTTCGCCGAGGCCGCCGCCGGCCGCGCGGTGACCACCGAGTCGGTGAAGGCCAAGCTCCTCAAGGCCCAGCAGCAGATGCCGAAGAAGTGAGTGCGGACACCCATATGACGACCACGGTCCCCGAGACGGGAACGCGGCCGGTGCACAAGAGCTCCCCCGGTGCGGCGCGCGGCCCGCGCCGCACCGGGCGGATCAAGCGCATCGGACTGCCGTATCTGCTCCTGCTGCCCGCTCTGATCCTCGAACTCCTGGTTCATCTGGTGCCGATGGTGATCGGTATCGTGATGAGTTTCAAGGAGCT
>NZ_JBFBEK010000012.1:0-246388 GCF_040683715.1 Streptomyces sp. NPDC093260 | reverse complement strand
AGCTTCTTGCGCCCCTGCGGAGTCCGGTCCCCTCGGATCTCGAAGTCCATCGCACCCCTTGAACTGGGGTGTTGCAACGACCACTAGAACCCAAGTGGACGCTCCGGCCCCTTCGCGCTGCGACGTCATGTTCCGGTCCCTGGGTGTCCC
Organism: Streptomyces sp. NPDC093260; assembly: GCF_040683715.1. NCBI lineage: Bacteria > Bacillati > Actinomycetota > Actinomycetes > Kitasatosporales > Streptomycetaceae > Streptomyces > Streptomyces sp. NPDC093260. The sequence continues at coordinate 246,238 of NZ_JBFBEK010000012.1, read as the reverse complement.
CGCCTTTGGGGCCGCTGCTTCCGGGGGGCCCTGTCCACCGGGGTCTGCGACCCCCGCGGTCTGCGGCTCATCGGGCGATCGCCGGCCGCCGGGGGCGGGAAACGCCCCTGCGGCGGAGGCGTCCGTGATCGGAACGGGTAGGCGGTTGTCTGGCCGTACGCGTCCGCGCACGAGCCGTCGTACGCCGCAAGGCCCTGTGAGGACAAGTGAGGAGACGCCATGACGCCGGTCCCGCCGCCGTTCGATCCGGAACTCGCCGCGGTGCTGGAGGGGGCGGAGGACCTGCTGCGGCCCGGCTTCACCTCCGCCGACATCGAGGCCGCCCGGCACAGCGAGGCCGCCGCCCTGCCCGAGCTGCTGGATCTGACCGTGGACGGCGCCTTCGAGGTGACCGAGCACACGGCTCCCGGGCCGCCGGGCACGCCCGATGTGCCGCTCATCCTCTGCCGGCCCACCGCGCCGCCGGACGCCGGGACGCCCCGTCCCGTCCTCTACCACGTGCACGGCGGCGGCATGGTCCTCGGCAGCAGCAAGGTCGGGATGAACACCACCCTGGACTGGGCCCGCGCACTGGACGCGGCCGTGGTGTCGGTCGAGTACCGGCTCGCGCCCGAGCATCCGCACCCCGCGCCGGTCGAGGACGTGTGCACGGGGCTGCTCTGGACGGCCGAGCACGCCGGGGAGTTCGGCGCGGACCCGGGGCGGATCGTGCTCGTCGGCGCGAGCGCGGGCGGCGGTCTCGCCGCGGCCCTGGCGCTGCTGCTGCGGGACCGCCGAGGACCCCGGCCGCTCGGGCAGTTGCTGATGTCCCCGATGCTCGACGACCGCAACGACACCCCGTCCGCCCGGCAGTTGGCGGGAGTCGACGTCTGGGACCGGACGGCCAACGAGACCGGGTGGACCGCGCTCCTCGGCGACCGGCGCGGCGGCCCCGACGTGCCGCCCTACGCCGCTCCCGCCCGCGCCGGGGACCTCTCCGGCCTGCCTCCGGCCTACCTCGACGTCGGCTCGGCCGAGACCTTCCGCGACGAGGTCGTCGCCTACGCCTCCCGGATCTGGCAGGCCGGCGGCGTGGCCGAACTCCACGTCTGGCCCGGCGGGTTCCACGGTTTCGACGCCCTCGTCCCGCAGGCGGCGCTGTCCCGGTGCGCGGCCGCCGCCCGTCTGTCCTGGCTGCGCAGGCTGCTGGCCGACTGAACCCCGGGGTTCGCGGGGTGCGTGGAGTGCGCGGAGTTCACGGGAGCCGGGCTTCCGGGCCGGACTCCCGACGAGGCCGTGCGCGACTGCGGACGGCAGCCTGCCCGGCCCGTACGCTGGGGCCATGGACGATGCGTCGATGGTCGGGCTCGTGGGACGGGTCACCGGGACGATCGGGCCGGGGCTCGTCGGCGAGGTGATCGTCCGGGTGCGCGGCGGCGCGGAGCACTTCCTCGCCTACCCGGCGGACGGCCGGACCCGTTTCGATCGGGGCACGGTGGTGCTGGTGGTGGAACACCTGCCGCCGCGCACGGTGTACGTCGAGGCGGTGTACGGCAGTTGAGCGCGCCCCGGCGCAGGTGAGGGCCGCGACCGTCAAGATTGCGACAAGGACGCGCCGGTGTCTTCACCGTGGGCCGGGCGAGGAGCACACTCCCCACGTTCGGTGCCGAACGGGCACCAACCCAAAGGGGGCGCATGCCGATGGTCGTCGGCGTCGTGGCGGGGGTGGCGCTCGTCGCCGTGCTCGTCCTGATCGGGCTGTTCAAGATGATGTGGCGGGTCGCCGAGCCCAACGAGGCACTGATCATCTCGGGTTCCAAGCACCGTACCGAGGGCCTCGAGGAGGGCATGGGGTTCCGGATCGTGACCGGGCGGGGCACGCTGGTGCTCCCCGGGGTGCAGGCGGTGCGCAAACTCTCGCTCGACCTCAACGAGACCGAACTGCACGTGGACTGCGTGACCCACCAGGGCATTCCGCTGAAGGTGCGGGGCGTGGTCATCTTCAAGGTGGGCGACGACTTCGTGTCGATCGCCAACGCCGCCCGCCGCTTCCTCGACCAGCAGAAGCTGATGTCGGAGCGGGTGCACAACGTCTTCGCCGGTCATCTACGGTCCATCGTGGGCGGGTTGACGGTGGAGGACATGATCCGCGACCGGGAGAAGCTGACCGGTCAGACCAGGGCGGCCTGCGGTACGGAGATGGAGAAACTCGGCCTGATCGTCGACTCGTTGCAGATCCACGAGATCGAGGACCCGACCGGCTACATCCAGAACCTGGCGATGCCGCACGCGGCCGCCGTGCAGCGGGACGCGCGCATCGCGCAGGCGGAGGCCAACCGGCTGGCCACGGAGGCCGAACAGCAGTCGTTCGCGCGGATGGCCGAGGCCACCCGGGACAGCGAGATCCTGCAGGCCGGCTACCAGGCCGAGCGGGACAAGGCGGCGGCCAAGGCCAAACAGGCCGGTCCCCTCGCGGACGCGGCGGCCCGTCAGGAGGTCGTCGTCCAGGAGACCCGGGTCGCCGAGCTGGAGGCGCACCGGCGCGAGCAACAGCTCCAGGCGGATGTGCGCAAACCGGCGGACGCCTCGGCGTACGAGAAGCGGACGCTGGCCGAGGCCGAGCGTGACGCGCGGATCTCCGCCGCCCAGGCGAAGGCCAAGGAGACGGAACTCGCGGCGGCGGCCGAGGCGACCCGGGTCAAGACGGCGGCGGGCGCCGAGGCGGAGGCCACGAAGACCCGCGGCGTGGCCACCGCGGCGGCGACCCGGGCCACCGGTGAGGCCGAGGCGGCGGCCGCGCAGGCGAAGGGCCTCGCGGACGCGGAGGCGCTGCGGGCGAGGGGGCTGGCGGAGGCGGCGGCCATCAAGGCGCGGGCGGCGGCCCTCGCCGAGAACCAGGACGCGGTGGTCGCGCAGCAACTCGCCGAGAACTGGCCCGAGATCGTCCAGGCGGGCGCGTCCGCCTTCTCCAACGTGGACAACATGGTGCTGCTCAACGGCGCCGACGGCATGTCCGAGCTGTTCGCCAAGGCGCTCACCATGGGCGGCTCGGGTCTGGGCCTCGCCCGTCAGCTCCTGTCCTCCATGAACCAGAACGGGCAGGGGCACAACGGCCGGGACGCGCACGGGGGTCCGGTGGCGTCGGGCGGCCCGGTGGCGTCGCGCGGTTCGTTCGCGGCCCCGCCCGCCCCGGACGGGACGCCCACGGCGCCCGTCGCGCAGAAGGTGCCGGTGGAGGGGGGCGAGAGCTGACCGGCCCGGCCGCTCACTCCGCCGACAGGGTGATCCCCGGCCCGGCCAGGGCCGGCCGGTCCGCTCGCGTGGGGACCGGCCGGTCCGTCCGCGGGGACGCTGTCCGGTCCGCCACCTCCCCGTGGGCGAGGCGGACCGGTCATCACGAGGACGACTTGGAAGAACAGGAGAAGATGAGGGAGCGAGGCAGGAGAGCCGAGCGGAAGAGCCGAGAGAGGGGCACACCATGACGTCGTCCTCCGGACGCGAGCCCGGACCGGAGCCGGAACCGGAAGCGAATCCGGAGCCGGAAGCGGTTCGGGAGCCGAGGACGGGAGCGCAGTCGGCACCGCGAGCGGAGCACGTCCCGGACCCGGCGCACGGCCCGGGACCGGAACCCGAGCCGCGCGTCCTCTGCGACGTCCGTGCCCTCGCGGCCGACCCGCCGCTGCCCGCCGGTGTGCTGTGGAAACTCGCGGAGACGGGGCGCCAGCTCGACGCGAACCTCGTCCGGCTCGCCCCGGGCGGGCGGGTCGCCCCGCACGCCGAACCGGAGCTGGACGTCCTGGTGTTCGTGGTCGCCGGGGGTGGTGTCCTCGGCGTGGGCACGGCGGACGAGCCCCGGCGGCTGTCCGAGGGCGTGACGGTGTGGCTGCCGCACGGCTCCGCCCGGAGCATCACCGCCGGCCCGGACGGCCTCTCCTATCTCACCGTGCACCGCCGCCGCCCCGGCATGCGGATCCGCCCGCACGGCGGCGCTTCCTGACCGGTACGGCGCCGCGCGACCGGGCGTACACCCGGGGCCGCCCGGACGCACGGCAGTCGGGGGTCCGCGCTCCCGCCGTCCGGCCGTACGGGCGCACGTTCTAAGGTGCCCCCGTGACTGCCTTCACCGATGAGAACGTCCCCGGCCGCTACGGCCCCGGCGCGACCACCGAGGCCGACCCGCGCGAGGTCGGCCGGGTGCGCACCGAGTACGCGCCCGCGCACGACGGCGATCCCGATCCCGGCGAGATCGTCTGGACCTGGGTGCCCTTCGAGGAGAACGACGGGCGGGGCAAGGACCGTCCCGTGCTGGTGGTGGCGCGGGAGGCGGCGGGCACGCTCCTCGCCGTCCAGCTCTCCAGCAAGGCGCACGACGGCGACCGGGAGTGGGTGCCGATCGGGAGCGGTCCCTGGGACCGGTCGGGGCGCGACTCCTGGGTGGCCGTGGACCGCGTGCTGCGGCTGCACGAGGAGGGCATGCGGCGCGAGGCGTGCGCGCTGGACCGGATGCGGTTCAACTCCGTGGTGCACCGGCTGCGCGAGCGGTACGGCTGGCACTGACCGGCCGCAGGCGGACCTGGCCGCGGTGAACCCGGCCGGGGCGGACGCGGCTGTGGCGGACCGGACGCCTCCAGCGGCTTCGGTCCGCTGTCAGGCGAACGCGCGGACGAACGCCTCCCGCACCACGTTCCCCGGCGTGCGGTCCAGCACCCCGAACACCACCTGTTCGAAGGCGTCCGCGAACCGCCCGCCGGGGGCGAGCTGGGCCCGGAAGGCCTCCGCCACCCGCGCCGGGTCGTTGCGGAACACCCCGCAGCCCCATGCCCCGAGCACCAGGCGCCGGTAGCCGTGCGCGGCGGCCGTCTCCAGCACCCGTTCGGCGCGGACCGCGAGGGCGCGCGGCAGTGCGGCGGCACGCTCCGGCGCGTCACGCAGGACCACTCCGGCGTTGGGCGCCGCGGCGGTCAGGAAGCCGGCCGTGAACGGCTCGTCCAGCAGCTGTCCGTGGTCGTCTCGGAAGACCGGCACGGCGGGCGAGTGAATCACCCGGTCGGAGTAGAACGGATCGCGGTGGGCGCGGTGGTGGTCGTAGAACTCGCGGGCCCCGAGCAGACAGGTGTAGAGGGCGGAGGCCCGGCACAGGGCCTCTTCCTGGGCCTGCGCGCCGTTGAGGTAGCCGCCGCCGGGGTTGCGGGCGGAGGCGAAGTTGAGGACGGCCACCGGGCCGGTGAGCCGGCGGGCGGCGGCCAGGCTGCTCTCCCCGGTGACCTCTATGGATGTCGTCACCGGGGTCCACGGCGGCGCCGCCACCGGGCCCGGCCCGTGCATGCGGGTGCCGTCCCGCGCGGCCTCGACGGCCGCGGCGAGCGGCACCTCCCGCCCGTCGGCGGTGCGGTAGGCCCCCGCCATGACGATCTGCTCCGTCTGCTGCGCGATGCCGCGCAGGCGGGCGCTCATGGCGCCACCCCCGTGTGCGCCATGAGCGCGGCTCGCGCCGTCTCCCCCGTCGTGCTCATGCGCCCATGGTGATCTCTCCCGGCACCGGGCCGCAACGGAGTTTCGCCGCCCCCGACGGCCGCCCACGCGCCCCGGCGCCCTGTCCGCCCCGTGCCCGAAACTCACCGCGAGTGTCCGGCTACGCCCCGGGTACCCGGGCGTGAGCTGCTTCGGGAGCACCCGTGAAGTGAAGTGACGGAAAAGTTCGCGGAGACGGCGATTTCGGTGCAGGATTATCCCGTTCTGCACCCTTGTGCGAATCGGCTGAAGGGTTTTGGGTGGGACGGTGCGCGACACCGGCCGACCACGAACCCGGAGCCGGTGGCATGGTGGAATCTCAGGAGGATCCCGACATGTCCGATTCGGCAAGTGGCTGTACGGAGCCCCGTACCGCCCTGACGGAAGCCGAGGTCGAGGCTCTGGTCAGCGGCATCTGCTTCAAGACCGGCCCGCCCCGCACCCTCGGCGTCGAAGTGGAATGGCTCGTCCACGAGCTGCGCGAACCGCGGCTCCCCGTCACACCCGAACGTCTCGAAGCGGCCTACGCCGCGCTGCGGACCGTACCGCTGGAGTCCGCGCTCACCGTCGAGCCCGGCGGCCAGCTGGAGCTCAGCTCGCCACCCGCCGCGTCCCTGATGGAGTGCGTCGGCACGGTCTCCGCCGACCTCGCCGCCGTCCGCGCCGTACTGGCCGGGAAGGGACTGCGGCTCGTCGGCCTCGGTCACGACCTCTGGCACCCGCCCCGCAGGTTCCTGCGCGAGCGGCGCTACGACGCGCTGGAGGCCTCGCTGGACCGGAACGGTCCGGCCGGCCGGCACATGATGTGCACCTCGGCCTCCGTGCAGGTGTGCGTGGACGCCGGTCACGAGGAACCCGGGCCGCTCGGCCACGTGCGCCGCTGGTGGCTGGCCCACCAGCTGGGTCCGGTGCTGGTGGCCGCGTTCGCCAACTCGCCCCTGCTGGTGCGCCGGCCAACCGGCTGGCGGTCCACCCGGCAGCTGCTGTGGACGGAGATCGGCCCGGGCCGGGCCGGCGGCCCCCCGCTGGACGGGGACCCGCGCGCCGCCTGGGCCCGGCATGTGCTGGACGCCCCGGTGATGTGCGTCCGTCGTGACGACGGCCCGTGGGAGGTGCCCGACGGGCTCACCTTCCGCCAGTGGGTGCGCTCGGGTGTGCCGAGGCCGCCGACGAAGGAGGATCTCGACTACCACCTGACCACCCTGTTCCCGCCGGTGCGGCCGCGCGGCCACCTGGAGCTGCGCATGATCGACGCGCAGCCCGGCGACGACGGCTGGATCGTGCCTCTCGCGGTGACGGCGGCGCTGTTCGACGACCCGGCGGCGGCGGAGAGCGCGTACCGGGCGGTGAAACCGCTCGCGGAGCGGACCCGGGCCCGGCCGGCGCCGCACAATCCGCTGTGGACGGCGGCCGCCCGCTCCGCGCTCGGCGATCCGGAGCTGCACGAGGCGGCGATCGCCTGCTTCCTGACCGCCCTGGAGGCGCTGCCCCGGCTCGGCGCGAGCGACGAGGTCGTCCGGGCCGTCCGCGATCACCTGCACCGCTACGTGCTCAAGGGGCGCTGCCCCGCCGACGATCTGCTCGACCGGCTGCCCGGCCCGGACCCCGCCCGGACCCGCCGCCCCGGCCCCGCCGGGACCGGCCCCTGCGCCCACGGGAAGGACATCCGCACATGACCGACCCCGCACTCGGCACCGCGACCGGTCCCGGCTCCGGCCCGGCGGGCGGCACCGGCCCCGAGACCGATCCGGAGACACTGCGTGAGCGTGCGCTGACCACGCTCACCACCGCCCGGGACCGCACCACGCTCCTCACCAGCTGTGTCGAGGAGCCCGATCTCACCGCACAGCACTCCCCGTTGATGTCGCCGCTGGTCTGGGACCTGGCGCACATCGGCAACCAGGAGGAGCTGTGGCTGCTGCGCACGGTCGCCGGCCGGGAGGCGATGCGCCCGGAGATCGACGACCTCTACGACGCCTTCGAGCACCCGCGTTCCGAGCGGCCGTCGCTGCCGCTGCTGGCTCCCGAGGAGGCCCGCACATACGCGGCGGAGGTGCGCGGCCGGGTCCTGGACGTGCTGGAGTCCACCGCGTTCCACGGCACCCGGCTGACCGAGGCGGGCTTCGCCTTCGGGATGATCGCGCAGCACGAACAGCAGCACGACGAGACGATGCTGATCACCCATCAGCTGCGCACCGGACCGCAGGCCCTGACCGCGCCGGACCCGGAGCCGGCACCCCTGTTCACCGGACCGCCCGAAGTCCTGGTCCCCGGCGGCCCGTTCACCATGGGCACCAGCGGCGAGCCGTGGGCGCTGGACAACGAACGGCCCGCGCACGTGCGGGAGGTCGCGCCGTTCTGGATCGACACCACCCCGGTGACGAACGGCGCGTACCAGGCGTTCATCGAGGACGGCGGCTACGGCGACGCGCGCTGGTGGGCGCCGGACGGCTGGGCGCACATACGGCGGCACGGGATCGAGGCGCCGCTGTTCTGGCGGCGGGACGGCGGGCAGTGGCTGCGCCGCCGGTTCGGCGTCACCGAGGTGGTGCCTCCTCACGAGCCGGTGCTGCACGTGTCCTGGTACGAGGCCGACGCGTACGCCCGCTGGGCCGGGCGGCGGCTGCCCACCGAGGCCGAGTGGGAGAAGGCGGCCCGCCACGACCCGGCGGACGGCCGCTCCCGGCGCTATCCGTGGGGCGACGCCGATCCGTCCCCGCACCACGCCAACCTCGGCCAGCGGCATCTTCGCCCGGCGTCGGCCGGGAGCTATCCGGCCGGCGAGTCGCCGCTCGGGGTCAGGCAGTTGATCGGCGACGTGTGGGAGTGGACGGCGAGCGACTTCCTGCCCTACCCCGGCTTCGTCGCGTTCCCGTACAAGGAGTACTCGGAGGTGTTCTTCGGGTCCGAGCACAAGGTGCTGCGCGGCGGTTCGTTCGCCGTGGACCCGGTGGCCTGCCGGGGCACGTTCCGCAACTGGGACTACCCGATCCGGCGGCAGGTCTTCTCCGGCTTCCGCACCGCCCGTTCTCAGGCGGCGGCCTGATGTGCCGTCACCTTGCCGTCCTGGGGCCCGAGGAGCCGCTGGGCCGGCTCCTCGTGGACCCGCCCCACGGCCTGTACCGGCAGTCGTGGGCACCCCGGCGGCAGCGCTACGGAACGGTCAACGCCGACGGCTTCGGGGTCGGCTGGTACGCCGAGGGCGACCCGGTCCCGGCCCGCTACCGGCGGGCCGGGCCGATCTGGGCCGATCTGTCCTTCGCCGACCTGGCCCGGGTGGTGCGCACCGGCGCGCTGCTCGCCGCGGTGCGGGACGCGACCCTGTCGGGCGCGGACGCGGAGGCCGCGGCGGCGCCGTTCGCCGCCGACCGGTGGCTGTTCAGCCACAACGGCGCCGTGACCGGCTGGCCGGGCTCGCTGGCCGCGCTGTCGCGGACCCTGCCGCCCGAGGACCTGCTGGCGCTGGAGGCCCGCAACGACTCCGCGCTCGTGTGGGCACTGGCACTGGCCCGGCTGCGCGGCGGCGACGGGCCCGGGCAGGCGCTGGCCGACACGGTGGCGGAGGTGGCCGCGGCGGCCCCCGGCTCCCGGCTCAACCTGCTGCTCACCGACGGCGAGACCATCACCGCGACCGCCTGGGGCGACACCCTGTGGTACCTCGCCGAGCCAGGCCACCGCACGGTCGTGGCCTCCGAGCCCTACGACGACGATCCGCACTGGCGGGAGGTCCCCGACCGCACGCTGCTCGCGGCGAGCCGCACGGACGTCCTGCTGACCCCGCTGAAGGACCTCACCGAGGACCTGGCATCCGCACCCTCCGAGGAGGCCCGCCGTTGAGCCCCTTCCGACTGACCCGCATCCTGCCCGAGGACGCCACGGCCGCCGCGCTGCGCGCCGACGTCCGGCACGGCCTGACTGCCGACCCCAAGTCCCTCCCGCCGAAGTGGTTCTACGACGCCTACGGCAGTGAGCTCTTCGAGCGGATCACCGAGTTGCCCGAGTACTATCCGACCCGCGCGGAGCGGGAGATCCTCGCCGACCGGTCCGGCGAGATCGCCGCGGCGCTGCCCGCCCGTACGTTGGTCGAGTTGGGCTCGGGTTCCTCGGAGAAGACCCGGTACCTGATCGACGCGCTCACGGACCTGCACACGTATGTCCCCGTCGACGTCAGCGACAGCGCGCTGCGGCAGGCCGGGCAGGCGCTGACCGCCGAGCTGCCCGCGCTGGACGTGCACGCGCTGATCGCCGACTTCACCTCCGGGCTGACGCTGCCCGGCGCCCCCGGCCCGCGGCTGCTGGCGTTCCTCGGCGGCACCATCGGCAATCTGCTGCCGGCCGAGCGCGCCGGGTTCCTCGCCGGGGTGCGCGCGCTGCTCTCCCCCGGCGACGCGCTGCTGCTCGGCACGGATCTGGTCAAGGACGAGGACGTGCTGGTCCGGGCGTACGACGACGCGGCCGGGGTGACGGCCCGGTTCAACAAGAACGTCCTGTCCGTCGTCAACCGCGAACTCGGCGCCGACTTCGACCCGGACGCCTTCGAGCACGTTGCGCTCTGGGACCCGCGGGCGGAGTGGATCGAGATGCGGTTGCGCTCGCGCGCCGCGCAGACCGTGAAGGTGCCCGCGCTGGACCTCACGGTCGACTTCGCGGCGGGCGAGGAACTGCGCACCGAGGTGTCGGCGAAGTTCCGCAAGGAGCGGGTGGCGGCGGAACTGGCCGCCGCCGGCCTGGACCTCGCCCACTGGTGGACGGACCGGGAGGGCCGCTTCGCTCTGTCGCTGAGCGTGGCGCGGTAGGGCTCCCCGTCACCCGGACGACGGCCGGGCGGCGCGCTCACCGGGGGCTTCGGGCGGCTCGGCCGCCCGAAGCCCCCGGCTGTTCCGTCAGCCCAGGCCGGGGGCCAGTTCCTCGGTGATGCGCTGGGAGGCGCCGCGCGCCGCCTTCTTCGCGTCACCGCCGGACAGGACCCTGGTCATGTACGGCTTGATCGGGTTGTCCGCCTCGACCGCCGCCCACAGCGGGGTGCTGGGGGTCGCCCGGCCGTGTGCGGCGCCCGCCGCCATGGCCGCCACCCCCTCCTCGTCGGCGACGGCGGAGGCGAGGGTCGTCTTGTTGGGGACGTAGTTCATGGTGCGGGCCAGTTCGGTGTCCCACTTGGCGCCGGTGAGGGCCGCCACCACGGCGACCGCCGCGTCCCGGTCGTCGGTGTTCCTCGGCACGATGAGGTCGGAGCCGCCGGTGAACACGGAACCCGGCCGCCCGGCGGTCTTGCCCGGTACCGGGAAGAAGCCCAACTGGTCCTTGAGCGCGGGGTTCTTCTGGACGATCGCCTGGGCCAGCCCCGGCGGAGCCACGATCTGCGCCACCTTCCCGCCGGCGAACACGCCCGCCTGCGGCGGGTGTTCCTCGTCGGCGCCGACCGGCCCGTCGCCGAGCGCCTGGAGGCGCCGGTAGAAGTCCATGCCGCGCAGCGCGGCCGGGGCGTCCAGCGTGCCCGTCCAGACGCCGTCGCTCTGCTTGGCCAGTTCGCCGCCCTCGTCCCAGATGAAGCCCGAGAGCGTGTACCAGTCCTGTCCGGCCAGGTAGATGCCCTGGGTGCCGCCGGAGTTCAGCTTCTCGGTGGCGGCGAGCCACTCGTCGCGGGTGCGCGGCGGGGTGGTGATGCCCGCCTTCTCGAACAGGTCCTTGCGGTAGATCACGACGCGGTTCGCCGCGTACCACGGGATGCCGTACTGCGCGGAGTTGTCCTGGCCGGGCTCGGCCAGGCCGGGCAGCCAGTCCTGCATGTGCCAGTCCCGCATCGACTCCAGCGTCAGATTGGTGAGCCGGCCGTCCTGGACGTACTGGGCGACCTGGGTGTTGCCGACCTCGATGACATCGGGGCCGTCCGCCGCCTTGCCGCTGAGCGCGGCCTGCACCTTGGGGCCGATCCCCGTCCATTCCTGGACGCGGATGTCGAGACGCAGATCGTCGTGGCTGCGCTCGAAGTCCTCGGTGAAGCGGTCCAGGAAGTCCTGCGAGGCGCTGTTCTTCATCAGCCAGACGGTGACGGTGTGCCGTCCGCCGCCGTTGCCCGGCAGCACACCGCACGCGCTGACCAGGGAGGCGGAGGCACAGACGAGGGCGAGGAGGCGACGTCTCACGAGGGGTCCTTGCTTTTCTGTCAGCGGACAGGGAGAAGATCCCGACGTGGGGGGCCGAGCACGCGCTCGTACGGGCGTGCTGGGATTTTGGTATGGACCAATGCATAGGTCAAGTCACGCCGTGGTCACGGACCGCACACCTCGCGCCGCGGCCGGGGATACGGCACGGTGGAGTGACATCTGACATATGTGTCACCGACGGACGGATGCGACGTCCCCGTCACCCGGCGACGTCAGCGGCGTCACCGCCGAGAGGAGCACCCGCATGAGCGACCACACCTACCGGGTCACCGAGATCGTCGGCACCTCGCACGAGGGGGTCGACGAGGCCATCCGCAACGCCGTCTCACGCGCCTCGCAGACCCTGCGCAACCTGGACTGGTTCGAAGTGACCCAGGTCAGGGGCCAGATCGAGAACGGTCAGATCGAGCACTACCAGGTGGGCCTGAAGGTCGGCTTCCGCCTGGAGGAAGCGGGCTGAGCGGTCCGGCCCCGATGCGGGACGGAACAACGGACGGGCCGGGGCGGGGCGGACCGTCAGGTCCGCCCCTGCCGCTCCTGCGCGTCCTTCAGCTCGGCGGACGGCACGGCCCAGCGGGCCCGCAGCACGCGGAAGCCCGCGGCCTCGGCGTCCGCGCAGACCAGTTCGTCGTCGTCCACGAGGACGTGGATCTCCCGGACGCGGGCGAGCCGCCGCAGGGTCTCCAGCTTGGTGCGGCGGGCGGGCCGCCGGTCGGCGTCGCGCCGCATGTGGACGTCGCCCTCGGGCAGCCCGTGGGCGGCGAGCCAGTCCAGCGTGTCCCGGCGGCACCGTTCCGGCCGCCCGGTGAGGTAGACGATCTCGCACGCGCGGGCGCTGTCCCGGGCGAGCCGTACGCCCTCCTCGATCGGCGGATCGGCGGGCGCGGCGGCGAAGAAGGCGTCCCAGTCCCGGGGCCGCCGCTCGAGGAACCGCTGCCGGTGCCCAGTGTCGGCGAGGGTGTTGTCCAGGTCGAAGACGGCCAGGGGCCGCTCGCTGCTCTCCGTCACACCGCACAGCCTAGGCCCCGGCACGGGCCGCCCGCCCGGACCGCGGCCGCGGCGCGGATACCGGCCGCCCGTCCGGATGCGGCCCCGGGCCCGGCCCCCGATGCTGGGTACATGTCCGGACCACTGCCCGTGACCGTGCACCCGCCCTCCCCGACGGGCGGCCGCCGTGTGCGTGTGAACGGCGAGATCCTGGGGCTGGCCTACAGCACCGCGGACGTCGCCGAGTTCCTGCGCCGCGCCGGTCTCGACGTCGACGCCGTGGAGGTCTCCGTCTCCCCGCTCATCGACTGGCGCGGCGGCGGCCCCGAGTACTGGGGCCCGGAGACCGACGACGCCACGTCCTGACGACTCCCCGGAGGACCCCCGTCCGCGGGGGCCGGCCGCGGTGTCCGCGCGGCCGGCCCGGACCCCGGCCCTCTGCGGCGGGAATCACCGGCGTCCAGCCGTGTTGAACCCGGTGTGAGTTCAGTGATCGCGTCCACCCGTTTCTCCGTGCTCGACCGCTCGCGCACCCGCGAGGGCCGCCCGGCCGCCGAGGCGCTGCGGGACACCGTGGAGCTGGCGCGGGCGGCCGAGACGCTCGGCTACCACCGCTTCTGGGTGTCCGAGCACCACGGCGTGCCCGGGGTCGCCGGGTCCGCGCCGACCGTGCTGGCCGCGGCCGTGGCCGCCGCGACCCGGACGATCCGGGTCGGCACGGGCGGGGTGATGCTGCCCAACCACCGGCCGCTGGTCGTGGCCGAGCAGTTCGGCGTGCTGGAGTCGCTGTTCCCGGGGCGCATCGACATGGGGCTGGGCCGCTCGGTCGGCTTCACGGACGGGGTCCGCAAGGCGCTGGGCCGCGACAAGCAGGACGCCGACGACTTCGGGGCGCAGGTGGCGGAGTTGCTGGGCTGGTTCGAGGGGACGTCGCCGACAGGCGCGCACGCCCGGCCCGCCGAAGGGCTGCGAGTGCCGCCGTTCGTGCTGGCGATGGGCGAGGGCGCGCTGATCGCGGCGCGCGCCGGCCTGCCGGTGGTCATCGGCGACCTGCGCGACCGGGAGAAGCTGCTGCGCGGCGTCGACCGCTACCGCGCCGCGTTCCGCCCCTCACCGTGGGCCCGCGAGCCGTACGTCGTCGTCTCGGGCACGGTCGCGGTGGCGGCCACACCCGAGGCGGCCCGGCGGCTGCTGCTCCCGGAAGCCTGGTCCATGGCCCACGCCCGCACCCACGGCACGTTCCCCCCGCTCCCGCCGGCCGAGCGCGTCGGGACGCTGCCGATGACCGCGAAGGAGCGCGGCTTGTACGAGTCGGGCCTCGCCGGCCAGATCGCCGGCACCGAGGAGCAGGTGCGGGACGCGCTGGAGACGGTCCTGAAGGAGACGGCCGCTCAGGAGGTCCTGGTCACCACGAGCACGTACGACCGCGAGGCCCTGCGGGACTCCTACCGTCGCCTCGCGGCCCTCTTCACGGGATAGTCCGCGTACCATCACATTCTCTGCACCGACGGCGCGGCGGTCTCGACTCCTGCCCGCGTGCGTCGCGCGGACGGGCGATCACGTGCGAAGGGACCATCTGTGAGCGACAACGGCTCCGGCGGGAGGGTCCTCCCGGCGCGTCCCGGCGACCCTGCCCGCATCGGCCCGTACCGCGTCGTCGGCCGGCTCGGCGCGGGAGGCATGGGCACCGTGCACGCGGCGCTCGCGCCCGACGGAACGCGGGTCGCGGTAAAGGTCCTTCACCCCCAGCAGGCTCAGGACGACGAGTTCCGGGCGCGGTTCAGGCGCGAGGTGCACCTGTCCTCGCGTGTCACCGGGCCCTACCTCGTGCCGCTGCTCGCCGCGGACGCCGACGCGGACACCCCGTGGCTGGCCACCGCCTACGTCCCCGGCCCGACCCTGAACGAGCACGTCCTCGCGCACGGCCCGCTCGGCGGGGCGAGCCTGCACGCGCTCGCGACGGCCACCGCGCGGGCCCTCGCCGACGTACACCGCGCGGGCGTCGTCCACCGTGACGTGAAGCCGCAGAACGTCATCCTCACGCCGTCCGGGCCGCGCGTCCTGGACTTCGGCATAGCGCACGCCGCCGACGGCACCAGTGTCACCCGTACCGGCGTGATGACCGGGACACCCGGCTGGATCAGCCCGGAGCAGTACCGCACCGGGGCCGCCGGACCCGCGGGCGACGTGTTCGCGTGGGGCGCGCTCGTGGCGTACGCGGCCACCGGGCGGCTGCCGTTCGGGGCCGGGGCGCCCGATGTGGTCGCGTTCCGGGTGATGTCGGGCGAGCCGGACCTGGGCGGCGTCCCGGAGTCCCTGCGGGGCGTCCTGGAAAGGGCGTTGGCGAAGGACCCCGTGGACCGTCCGCCGGCGGCCGAGGCGGCCCGGGAGTGCGAGGAGTCGCTGGCGGCCCAGGCGACGCAGGTGGTGGACGCCCACGCGCTGCCGACCCTGGCCGGGGACGTGGTCGCCGCCGTGTGGGACGTGCCCGCCGGCACCGATCCCGCCTGGCACGCGCCCGCGGGCCGGTCCGGTAAGCGGGTGGCGGGCGCCGTGGTGCTCGCGGCGGCACTCGTGGGCGGGCTGGCCGGCGGCACGGTGGCGCTCATGCCCTCCGGCTCCGGCAGGGGCGGGCACGCGGCGGTGGACTCCGCGGCCGCGGAGGGACCGGGCAAGGCGTCCGCGAGCGCGGCGCGGAGCGGCGCGACGGCGCGGCAGAAGCGGGGCACGGACACGAGCGGCGGCCCGCCGACCGCCGTGAGCTGGGCCGAGGCGCGTACGGCACAGGGCGCGGGCGAGCACGACGTGGCGCAGGCGATGCTGCACGACGAAGGCACCCTCGAACTGAGCGACGGCACGGCCTTCACTCCCGGCGGCGTCCGCTTCCACCCGTCCCGCCGGGAGGTGTACTTCTCCTACCGGCTCGCCTCCGACGAGGCAGGGACGATGTACGCGGAGACGCGGATCGCCGGGACGATGTGCGAGTCCCTCAGGGACGTCGTCCTGCGCCTGTACCCGCACCTGCCGTACCGCACGTATGTCATGGTGAAGGAGGAGACGGGCCACGCCCCGCAGGTGACCTGGCAGGACGACTTCGTGACCGACACCCGGTGCACATCGGGCGCGGAACACGACGACGGCCAGGACACCGGCTCCGTACCGGACTGGCAGCCCGACGACAGCGGCCTGGCACAGGCGATGATCCCCAGCACCGACGGCGACGAGATCCGCGTCGCCGACCGCGCCGCCCGGGACGTCATCGGGCGGAGCAACGCGCTGCGCCCGACGCTCGGCACCGACCGGACGCTCGGCAACGCGGAGATCAAGGTGGGCTTCGACCCGGGCGGCTCCGCGATGTACGTGTGGTCCGACTACGTACAGTGGAACCAGGAACAGGTCGACACCTGGGCGGCCGTGGCCGCGCAGGTGGCCTGCCGCGCCCTGGTCGCCCAGCGGGACGCGAGCGCGAACTGGCCGTACGACCGCTACGCCGTGGCCGAGGTCGGCGCCTCCGGCTACCTGATGGCCCGCTGGGGCACGGCCGACACCCTGGCCGACTGCCCCGCCTGACACGAGAGTCGGGGTCCGGCCGGCCGTGACTCGACCCCTCGGCCTGGTCGACGGCACGGTGACCGTGTGCGAGGACGGCGACGACACGTCCGACGCCGGCGCCTTCGACCGCGACCACCTGCCGCGCGCCCCGACAGCAGCGGCCCGTCCCGCCCTGACCCTGGAGTTCGGGACCCCCGCCACCCTCCCGGCCGTCCGCCGACCCGACGACGAGGACGCGTTCTCGATCCTGATGCCGGTGCGACCGAGCGGGCAGGACGACGGACGGACCTGAGGCGCCGCGCCTGGGCCGGGGCTGAGCGGCGTGCGGCGGGAAGCGGCGGCCGGGTCCGCGTAGAATGGCGGGGTTTGTCTGCCCCTATGTTCGGAGTGTCGTCACATGTGCAGCAGCCACGACCCCTACGTCCGTGTGCGTGGTGCTCGGGAGCACAATCTCCAGGGGGTGGACGTCGACATTCCGCGGGACGCGCTGGTGGTGTTCACCGGGGTGTCGGGGTCGGGGAAGTCGTCGCTGGCGTTCGGGACGGTGTACGCGGAGGCGCAGCGGCGGTACTTCGAGTCGGTGGCGCCGTACGCGCGACGGCTGATCCATCAGGTGGGGGCGCCGAAGGTCGGGGAGATCAGCGGGCTGCCGCCGGCCGTGTCGTTGCAGCAGCGGCGGGCCGCGCCGACCTCGCGGTCGTCCGTCGGGACGGTGACCAGTCTGTCCAACTCGCTGCGGATGCTGTTCTCACGGGCCGGGAAGTATCCGCCGGGCGCGCAGCGGCTGGACTCGGACGCCTTCTCGCCGAACACCGCGGCCGGTGCCTGCCCGGAGTGCCACGGGCTCGGGCGGGTACACCGCACGAGCGAGGAACTGCTCGTCCCCGACCCGTCGTTGTCGATCCGCGAGGGCGCGATCGCCGCGTGGCCGGGGGCCTGGCAGGGCAAGAACCTGCGGGACATCCTGGACGCCCTCGGCTACGACGTCGACCGGCCCTGGCGCGAACTGCCCGCCGGGCAGCGCGAGTGGATCCTGTTCACGGACGAGCAGCCCGTGGTCACCGTGCATCCGGTGCGCGACGCCGACCGCATCCAACGCCCCTATCAGGGCACGTACATGAGCGCCCGCCGGTACGTGATGAAGACGTTCGCCGATTCGAAGAGCCCGACGCTCAGGGCCAAGGCCGAGCAGTTCCTCGCCTCCGCCCCCTGCCCGGTGTGCGGTGGCAGCAGGCTGCGGCCCGAGGCGCTGGCGGTGACCTTCGCGGGGCGCACCATCGCCGAACTGGCGGCGCTGCCGCTGTCCGAGCTGGCCCGGAGTCTGTGCGGTACCGGCGAGGTCGCCCGGGTTCTGACCGACGACCTCAAGTCCCGTATCGCGCCCGTCGTGGAACTGGGCCTGGGCTATCTCAGCCTGGACCGGGCGACGCCCACCCTGTCGTCGGGCGAGTTGCAACGGCTGCGGCTCGCGACGCAGTTGCGCTCGGGGCTGTTCGGTGTGGTGTACGTGCTGGACGAGCCGTCGGCGGGACTGCACCCGGCGGACACCGAGGCCCTGCTGACGATGCTGCGGCAGCTGAAGGCGGCGGGGAACTCGGTGTTCGTGGTGGAGCACCACCTCGATGTCGTACGGGGCGCCGACTGGGTCGTGGACGTGGGGCCGCTCGCCGGGGAGCACGGCGGGCGGGTGCTGCACAGTGGGCCCGTGGCCGAACTGGCGGGCGTCGCCGGGTCGGCCACCGCCCGGTTCCTGTTCGGGCGGACCGAGGGACCCGTTCGCCAAGTCCGTCGAGGACATGGCGTGTTGAAGGTCGGACCGGTGAGCCGGCACAACCTGCGAGAGGTCACCGCCGAGTTCCCGCTCGGCGCGTTCACCGCCGTCACGGGTGTGTCCGGGTCGGGGAAGTCCACGCTCATCGGTGAGATCACCGAGGATCTGCCCGGCGTCGGGCGGCAGGTCCGCGTCGACCAGAAGCCGATCGGGCGCACCCCGCGCTCCAACCTGGCCACCTACACCGGTCTCTTCGACACCGTGCGGAAGGTGTTCGCGGGCACGGACGAGGCCCGCGCCCGCGGGTACGGCGTCGGGCGGTTCTCGTTCAACGTGTCCGGCGGGCGGTGCGAGACCTGTCAGGGCGAGGGGTTCGTGAGCGTGGAGCTGCTGTTCCTGCCGAGCACGTACGCCCCGTGCCCGGACTGCGGCGGCGCCCGGTACAACCCCGAGACGCTGGAGGTGACGTACCGGGGGCGGAACATCGCGCAGGTGCTGGATCTGACGGTGGAGGCCGCGGCGGAGTTCTTCGCCGACAATCCGGCCGTCTCCCGCAGCCTGGTCACCCTGCTGGACGTGGGCCTCGGCTATCTGCGGCTCGGGCAGCCCGCGACCGAGCTGTCCGGCGGCGAGGCGCAGCGGATCAAGCTCGCGAGCGAGTTGCAGCGCGGGCGGCGCGGGCACACCCTCTATCTGCTCGACGAGCCGACGACCGGGCTGCATCCGGCCGATGTCGAGGTGCTGATGCGGCAGTTGCACGGGCTGGTGGACGGCGGGCACACCGTGATCGTGGTCGAGCACGACATGTCCGTGGTCGCGGGCGCCGACCACGTCATCGACCTGGGGCCGGGCGGCGGCGACGCGGGCGGCCGGATCGTGGCGGCGGGCACCCCGGCGGAGGTGGCCCGTGCGGCGGGGAGCGCCACGGCGCGCTATCTGGCGCGGGCGCTGGGCAGGGCGGACGGCGAGGGCGGCGGAGACGGTCAGGGCGGCGGGGCTGACGGGCCTCGCTGAGCGCGGGAGCGGCAGCCGCAGGGCGGGGCGTCGCTCAGGGCGCGTGCCCCGCCTGCCTCGCGAGCACCCGCGGCCCCGTACGCCCGGTGGGCCCTGACGGTTCCGAGGGCTCCGAAGGTCCCACCAGACCCACCCGGCCCGTACACGCCCCCGCGTCGTCGTCCGGCTCGGCAGCCCGCGCCAGGGTGCGGCGGTCGGGGTGGGCGCCGGGCGGGAGGGCGGGACGTATCTCGACCTCGGCCATCAGGCCGCGTGCCGAGAGGACCCGCCACACCGACGCCAGGAGGGTGTCGTCGCCGACGAAGGCCGGTGCGGTGCTGGCCTCTCCCCCGGCCTCCAGGTAGCGGATGCGGACCGGCTGCACCGGTACGCGGGCATCCAGCGCGGCCTGGAAAACGGCCCGGTGGAAGCGGCCCCGGGCCCGCCCGCACCAGGTGCTGCCCTCGGGGAACGCCGTGACCGCCGAGCCCCCGCGCATCGCTGCGGCGATCCGGGCGACGGTCTCCGGCAGGGCGCGCAGCCGGTCGCGTTCGATGAACAGGGCGCCGCCCCGTGCCGCGAGCGCCCCTGCCACCGGCCAGCGGCGGATCTCGGTCTTGGCGAGCATCCTGGCCGGGCGCACCGCCGCCAGCAGCGGGACGTCCAGCCAGGAGACATGGTGGGCGACCAGCAGCAGGCCGCCGGTGGGGACGGCGGGGCCGCTGACGCGGACCCGGACGCCCGCCGCGCGCAGGATCGCCCGGCACCACCGACGGATCCAGCCTGCCGGGACGCGCCGGCCGAACGGCGAGACGGCCACCCCCGCGAGCAGCAGTGCCAGGACCGCCGTGAGCCGCAGCACGGCGCGGGGTACGGCCGCCGCCGAGCGCGTCGCCTTCACGCACGCCCCCGGGGTGCAGGGGGCGGTGGGCAGCCAGGCGCTCATCAGGCCGGGACGAGGGAGAGGAAGTGCCGCAGATAGCGCGGGTTGACCTGGCGCATCGACAGCAGCACGTACAGGTCGGCGACGCCGAAGTCGGGGTCGTGGGCGGGTTCGCCGCACACCCGGGCGCCCAGGCGCAGGTAGCCGCGCAGCAGGGCGGGCAGTTCGGTGCGGTGCGCGGGTCCGGCCGGGCCGGTGGTCGCGGGGCGCGGCGCCCACGGCAGCAGCGGGCGCACCCGGTGCTCCGGCGGCGCGAGGTGTTTGGCGGCGACCCGGCTCCAGGTGGCCGTGGCGAGCGTGCCGCCGTCGGCGAGGGGTATGGAGCAGCAGCCGGCGAGCCATTCGTGGCCGCGGTCGACCATGTAGCGGGCCAGGCCGGCCCAGATCAGGCCGATCACCGTGCCGTCGCGGTGGTCGGGGTGCACGCAGGAGCGGCCGACCTCGACCAGGCCGGGCCGGATGGCGTCGAGTCGGCTGAGGTCGAACTCGCTCTCGGCGTAGAGGCGTCCGGCGACGGCGGCCCGCTCGGGCGGCAGCAGGCGGTAGGTGCCGACGACCTGTCCGGTGCCGGTGTCACGCACCAGCAGGTGGTCGCAGTAGGCGTCGAAGGCGTCGATGTCGTGGCCGGGCTGCGGGGAGGTGAGCAGGGCGCCCATCTCGCCGGCGAAGACGTCGTGGCGCAGCCGTTGCGCGGCCCGTACGTCCTCCTCGTCGCGCGCCAGGCCGACGGTGTAGCGGGTGGGGGCCGTGGACTGTGGGGGGCTGGCGAGTGCGGTGCCGCCGGTCATGGGTGCCTCCTGGTCGCGGTCCGGTGCGGAAGACGGAAGGGGACGGCGGACCGGCGGTGCGGTCCGTCGTCCCTGTTCTCCCGATGCCGGCTGTCCTCGGCGTGACCGGTGCCAAGAGGGCGGGTGTGCGGTGGTTGAATGCCCGGGGTGCCTGGCGGGACCGCGGAGGAGCACCACTCCCGGTCCCGCCCGTCCGCACCCTGTCGGCGAACGTCCGTCGGCGGCGGGGCTACCGCTTGGCCGCCTTGCGGGTGGCCCGCAGCCACTCCTTGTTCATGCTGGTGACGGAGACCAGGGGGATGCCCTTGGGGCAGGCGGTGGCGCACTCGCCGGCCAGGGTGCAGCCGCCGAAGCCCTCCTCGTCCATCTGGGCGACCATGTCCAGGACGCGGGTCTCGCGCTCGGGCGCGCCCTGCGGCAGGACGTTGAGGTGGTTGACCTTGGCGGAGGTGAAGAGCATGGCCGCGCCGTTGGGGCAGGCGGCGACGCAGGCTCCGCAGCCGATGCACTCGGCGTGCTCGAAGGCGAAGTCGGCGTCCGGCTTCGGTACGGGCGTGGCGTGGGCCTCGGGCGCGGCGCCGGTGGGAGCGGTGATGTAGCCGCCGGCCTGGATGATCCGGTCGAAGGCGGAGCGGTCGACCACCAGGTCCTTGACCACCGGGAAGGCGGCGGCCCGCCACGGCTCGATGTCGATGGTGTCGCCGTCCCGGAAGGACCGCATGTGCAGCTGGCAGGTGGTGGTGCGCTCGGGGCCGTGCGCGTCGCCGTTGATGACGAGGCTGCACGCGCCGCAGATGCCCTCGCGGCAGTCGTGGTCGAAGGCGACCGGGTCCTCGCCGGCGAGGATGAGCTGTTCGTTGAGGACGTCCAGCATCTCCAGGAAGGACATGTCGGGCGAGATGTCGTCCACCTGGTAGGTGGACATGGCTCCGTCGGCGCCGGCGTTCTTCTGCCGCCAGACGCGCAGGGTGAGCTTCATGCGTAGCTCCGCTGGGTGGGGTGGACGTACTCGAAGACCAGGTCTTCCTTGTGCAGGACGGGAGCCTCGCCGGTGCCCGTGAACTGCCAGGCGGCGGCGTAGCCGAACTCGTCGTCCTTGCGGGCCGCCTCGCCGTCGGGGGTCTGGGACTCCTCGCGGAAGTGGCCGCCGCAGGACTCGCGGCGGTGCAGGGCGTCGAGGCACATCAGCTCGGCCAGTTCCAGGTAGTCGACGATGCGGTTGGCCTTCTCCAGCGACTGGTTGAACTCCTCTCCGTTACCGGGCACCTTGATGCGCCGCCAGAACTCCTCGCGGATCTGCGGGATGCGTTCCAGGGCCTTGCGCAGTCCGGCCTCGGTGCGGGCCATGCCGCACAGCTCCCACATGAGTTCGCCGAGTTCGCGGTGGAAGGAGTCGGGGGTGCGGTCGCCGTCCACGGACAGCAGGAGGTTGAGCCGGTCCTCGGTCTCGGCCAGGACCTCCTGGACGACCGGGTGGTCGTCGGTGACCGGGTCCTGGTGCGGATGGCGGGCCAGGTAGTCGTTGATGGTGGCCGGCAGGACGAAGTAGCCGTCGGCCAGGCCCTGCATCAGCGCGGAGGCGCCGAGGCGGTTGGCGCCGTGGTCGGAGAAGTTGGCCTCGCCGATCGCGAACAGGCCGGGGACGGTGGTCTGCAGGTCGTAGTCGACCCACAGGCCGCCCATCGTGTAGTGCACGGCGGGATAGATCCGCATGGGCACCTGGTACGGGTCCTCGTCGGTGATCCGCTGGTACATGTCGAAGAGGTTGCCGTACTTGGCCTCGACGGCCCCCCGGCCCATCCTCCTGATGGCGTCGGCGAAGTCCAGGTAGACGCCCTGGCCGCCGGGGCCCACACCCCGGCCCTCGTCGCACACGTTCTTCGCGGCGCGGGAGGCGATGTCGCGCGGGACCAGGTTGCCGAAGGAGGGGTAGATGCGCTCCAGGTAGTAGTCGCGCTCGTCCTCGGGGATCTCGTTCGGCGGGCGGGTGTCGCCCTTGGCCTTGGGGACCCAGATGCGGCCGTCGTTGCGCAGCGACTCGCTCATCAGCGTCAGCTTGGACTGGTGGTCGCCGGTGCGCGGGATGCAGGTGGGGTGGATCTGGGTGAAGCAGGGGTTGGCGAAGTAGGCGCCGCGCCGGTGCGCCCGCCAGACGGCGGTCGCGTTGGAGTTCATCGCGTTGGTCGACAGGTAGAAGACGTTGCCGTAGCCGCCGGAGGCGAGGACGACCGCGTCGGCGACATACGTGTCGATCTTCCCGGTGATCAGGTCGCGGGCCACGATGCCGCGGGCCCGGCCGTCGACGACGATCAGGTCGAGCATCTCGGTGCGCGGGTGCAGCTCGATGTTGCCGGCGGCGACCTGCCGCGACAGCGCCTGGTAGGCGCCGAGGAGCAGTTGCTGGCCCGTCTGGCCGCGGGCGTAGAAGGTGCGGGAGACCTGGACGCCGCCGAAGGAGCGGGTGTCGAGGAGGCCGCCGTACTCGCGGGCGAACGGTACGCCCTGCGCCACGCACTGGTCGATGATCTCGACGGAGATCTGGGCGAGGCGGTGGACGTTGGACTCGCGGGAGCGGAAGTCGCCGCCCTTGACGGTGTCGTAGAACAGCCGGTGCACCGAGTCGCCGTCGTTGCGGTAGTTCTTGGCGGCGTTGATGCCGCCCTGGGCGGCGATGGAGTGGGCGCGGCGCGGGGAGTCCTGGTAGCAGAACTGGACGACGCGGTAGCCCTGTTCGGCGAGGGTGGCGCCGGCGGAGCCGCCCGCGAGGCCGGTCCCGACGACGATCACGGTCTGCTTGCGCCGGTTGGCCGGATTGACCAGCCTGGCCTCGAAACGGCGCTTGTCCCAGCGCTCCTCGATGGGGCCGGCGGGCGCCTTGGTGTCGGCGACGGGCTCGCCGGTCGTGTATGCGGCGTAGGAGGTCATGTCAGCTCACCAGTCCGGTCATGACGCCCACCGGTACGGCGATGAAACCGGCCGTGAGCAGCAGTGCGAGAACGTTGGCGACGGTCTTCAGGGCGCGGTCGCGGGCGCGGCTGCCGACGCCGAGGGTCTGGGCGGCGCTCCAGAAGCCGTGCCGGATGTGCAGGCCGAGCGCCAGCATGGCGACGATGTAGATCACGTCGCCGTACCAGGTGGAGAAGGTGTCCACGACGTTCTGGTACGGGTGGCCCGGCTGGAAGCCGCCGGAGTGCACGGTGCCGGTGGTCAGGTCGAGCAGGTGCCACACGATGAACAGGCCGAGGATGATCCCGCCCCAGCGCATGGTGCGGGTCGCGTAGCTCGCCCGGGGCCGCTTGTGCACGTACTTGCTCGGGCGCGCCCTGATGTCGCGGCGGCTGAGCTGGTAGGCGGAGACGGCGTGGGCGACCACGGCGACCACGAGGACGACGCGGATCAGCCAGAGCGTCCACTCGTAGTGCATGAACGGCTCGCCGACGGTGCGCAGCCAGTGGGCGTAGTGGTTGAACTCGCCCGGCCCGAAGAAGATCTTCAGGTTTCCGATCATGTGGACGACCAGGTACAGCAGCATGACGAGGCCGCTGACCGCCATCACGGTCTTCTTGCCGACGGTCGAGTCCCACACGGTACGCGCCATGGACGGCCGTCGGTCCGTCCGCGTTGCCAGAGCCATGGGGACGACGCTAGGGCCGAACGGCCCGATCGGTCCAAGACATGGTCCGCCTGGATTCGATAGGTAAGAGCTATCGTAGCTGGGTGCAGTTCCAACAGCTCCAGTACTTCGTGGCGGTGGCCGAGACCCGCCACTTCACCCGGGCCGCCGAACTGGTCCATGTCGCCCAGCCGTCGCTGTCCCAGCAGATCAAGGCGCTGGAGCGGGAACTGGGGGCGGACCTCTTCCTGCGGGCGCGGGGCAACATCACGCTCACCGACGCCGGGGAGGCGCTGCTGCCGCTGGCCCGGCGCATCCTCGCCGACGCGGACACCGCCCGGCACGAGGTGCTGGAGCTGGCGCAGCTGCGGCGGGGGCGGGTGCGGCTGGGGGCGACGCCGAGCGTGTGCACCGGGCTGCTGCCGGATGTGCTGCGCGCCTTCCACGACCGCTACCCCGGCGTCCACCTGCTGGTGGAGGAGAGCGGCTCCCACGATCTCGTACGGCATCTGGCGCGCGGGGCGCTCGATCTCGCCCTGGTGGTGCTGCCGCTGCCGTCGCCGTCGCCCGCGCTGACCACGGTGGAGCTGCTGCGGGAGGACCTGGTGGTGGTGTCCTCGCCGGAGGCGCCGGCGCCCGGCGGGGCGGGGCGGCGGACGGTGCGGATCGCCGACCTGGAGGGGGAGCGGCTGGTGATGTTCCGGCACGGGTACGACCTGCGGGAGCTGACGGTCGCGGCGTGCCGGGCGGAGGGGTTCGAGCCGGAGTTCGCGGTCGAGGGCGGGGAGATGGACGCGGTGCTGGGGTTCGTGCGGGCGGGGCTGGGGATCGCGGTGGTGCCGCGGATGGTCGCCACCCGGTCGGGGCGGGGGTTGCGGGTGACGGCGTTGGCCCGGCCCGGTCTGCACCGGACCATCGCGCTGGCGCATCGCAGTGATGTGGCTCCGCCTCGGGCGGCTCGGGAGCTGCAGCGGATGCTGTTGCAGCGGTGAAGTGCCCGCCGGGGGTTCGACCGGCTTGTGGGTGTGGTCGCTCGGTGTTTCCGGGTGGGGTGTGCCGGAGGGCTGGGCGCGCCGTTCCCCGCGCCCCTTGCGGGGCGTTTCGGCGGGTTGTCGGGTGCGGGTCCGCCGGGGTCGAGCGCGCCGTTGCCCGTGCTCCTGTCGCGGGCGGGTCAGGCCGTTCGGGTGGCCGGCTCCAGGATCTCCTCGCACCACTGGCGGAAGCTCGTCGGGGCGGTGTCCGGGGTGCTGGGGGTTTCGATGCCGTAGAAGTCCTGGTCGTCGAGGGCCTGGGCCATGTCGGCCAGGCCCTGGGCCCAGGCCTCGGAAGCCCCGAGGCCCAGCAGCGTCTCACGGTACTCCGCCGGGGCGGTCCGCCGTACCCGGACGGGGCGTCCCAGGACGTCGGAGACGACGCCCGCCATCTGCTCGGTGGTCAGCGCGTCGGGGCCGACCGTGGGGACGTCCCGCTGCCCGGTCCAGGAGCCGTCGAGCAGCAGCCGGGCCGCCGTGGCCGCTATGTCACGGGTCGCGCAGGTGCGCAGGACGCGGTCCCGGCCCATGGCCAGAGCGAACTCGCCCCGGTCGCGGATCGACGGCGCCTGGCCGAGCAGGTTCTCCATCAGGAAGGGCGGGCACAGTGCCCGGTAGTGCACGCCGGTGGCCGAGATCCGGTCGTCCATGGCCAGCGACGCGGAGATCTGCCCGGCGTTCTTCGCCACGCCCCGCCCCAGCGTGGAGACGGCTACCACGCGCTCCACGCCCCGGGACCCGATCACCTCGCACAGCGCCTCGGTGAAGGCGGCGAAGTGGCCCTCGACGCTGTCCGCCCGGAAGACGGGCGGCACCAGCCAGAACACCCGGTCGGCGCCCGCACAGGCCGCGGCGAGGACGTCGGGGTCCGCGTGCGAGCCCCGGAACACCTCCGCGCGCTCCCGCGCCCGCGCGGTCAGCCGCTCCGGGTCGCGGGCGATGACGCGCAGGCCCCCCACCGCGTCGTCCGGGGCGTCGAGGAGGCGGTCGAGCAGTTGCCGGCCGATCCGGCCGGTCGGTGTGGTCACAACGATCACGTCGAACTCCGAGGAGAGACAAGGGGATGAGAAGGACGCCTGTACGGCGGCTCGGGCGGGGACGTGGGAACGGCCCCGGCCCGACTCGATCCTGCGTCGCGGCACGGTCGAACTGAAGGACCGTTCCGGTCCGGCCTGTTACCTTGGGGGTAATGCCGAGGAGAGGGGGACGTCGTGGAGTCGCGCCCGCTGCGCTACTTCGTCGCCGTCGCCGAGGAGCTGAACTTCGCGCGTGCGGCGGAACGGCTCGGCATCTCGCCGCCGCCGCTGTCCCGTGCGATCCGGCGGCTGGAGGCCGACCTCGGCGTCACGCTGTTCGAGCGGACCACCCACCGGGTGGCGCTGACCCGGGCCGGTGAGGTACTGCTCGTGGAGTCGCGGATCGCGCTGGACGCCCTGGAGGCGGCCGGGCGCCGGGCGCGGCGTGCGGCGGCCCCGGCCCGGGAACTGGCGCTGGCGGTGAAGGCCGACGGCGACGCCGGGCTGCTGGAGCCGCTCCTGAAGCGGTACGCGGACGAGCCCGGGTCCGTGCCGGTCGCGGTCCGGCTGTGCGGGTGGCGCGAGGCGCCCCGGCTGCTGCGCCGGGGCGAGGCCGATGTGGCGCTCGTGCACGAGCCGTACGACCGTACCGGCCTCGACAGCGAGACGCTGGCCACCGAGCCGCGGGTGGTCGCCCTGGCGGCGGACCATCCGCTCGCCGCCCGCGCGGTCCTCGCTCTCGGCGACCTCGACCCCCTGCCCGAGGACGCGTTCGGGCCGCGCGTGCGGGCGCGCGACGCGGGGCGCGACCTCGCGCAGGTGCTGACACTCGTCGCGCTGGGCGAGACGGTCCGGCTGCTGCCGGGCTCCGTCGCCGGGCGCTACCCGCGGCCCGGCGTCGTGTACCGGCCGGTCCCGGACGCGCCGCCGGCCGTGCTGGCGATCGCCTGGCCGCAGCAGTCCCGCTCGACGGCGGTCGCCGCGCTGGTCCGGGCCGCGGTCGCCGCGGCCGAGGCGGTACGGCCGTGAAAGCGGACTCCGCCGGTTCGTAGGGTGCGGGTCCGTCGGGACCGGCTGCTTCCCCGGCAGGGCGCCTGCCGCGTTGCCGGGTGCGGGTGCCTCCTGGCCGGGCGCGCGGTTCCCCGCGCCCCTGACGGGGCGCGGGGGGTCAGCCTGTGGCGTCTGCCAGGGCCAGCTCGTGGAGGCGGTCCGGGGGGCCCGGGCGGGCGTAGTACCAGCCCTGGGCCGTGTCGCAGCCGAGTATGCGCAGTTGCTCGGCCTGCGCGCCGGTCTCCACGCCCTCGACGGTGACCGCGAGGTCCAGGCTGTGGGCCAGGGCCACGATGCCCTCGACGATCTTCAGGTCGACCGGGTCGGCCGGGAACTGCTGCATGCTCCGGGTGAAGGAACGGTCCAGCTTGAGCACGCTCACCGGCAGCCGGCGCAGATTCGCCAGGTTGGAGTAGCCGGTGCCGAAGTCGTCCAGGGCGATGTCGACGCCCATCTCGGCCAGCCGGTGCAGCGGTTTGAGCACGTCGTCGTCCGCGCCGATCAGCGCCGACTCGGTCACCTCGAGGCACAGCGCGTCGGGCGCCACCCCCGTGCGCTCCAGGATGTCCACGGTGTCCTGGACCAGGCCGGGGTGCTGGAGCTGGCACGGCGAGAGGTTGACGTTGATGCGCAGCGAGCCCTCCGCGTCGTCGCCGTACAGTTCGCGCCACTTGCCGGCCTGGCGGACCGACTGTTCCATGACCCAGCGGCCCAGCGGGACGATCAGGCCGGTGTGCTCGGCGAGCGGGATGAACCGGTCGGGGCCGAGCACCCCGTGCTGTGGGTGCAGCCAGCGCACCAGCGCCTCCGCGCCGCGCACGCTGCCGTCGCCGAGGCGCACCAGCGGCTGGTACTCGATGAAGAACTCGCCCCGGTCCAGCGCGGCGGGCAGCGCCGTGGTCAGTCCGTGCCGGGTGATGGCGCGAGCGTCGGCCTCCGGGTCGGCCAGCTCGAAGCGGTTGCCGCCGGCCGACTTGGCGCGGTACATGGTGATGTCGGCGCTGCGCAGCACCTCCGCCGCGCTGCGCTCCCCCACCGGGCCCTCCACGACGCCGATGCTGCCGCGCACGGTCAGTTCGCGGCCGTCGATACGGATCGGGGCGACGAGCGCGTTCATGATGCGGGCCGCGAGTTCGTCCACCTCGCGCCGGCTGTCGGGGCCGGTGGTCAGCGCGACGAACTCGTCGCCGCCGAGGCGGGCCACCATCTCGCCGGGCGCGGTCGCACACGACTGGAGCCGGTCGGCGACCTCGACCAGCAGCCGGTCGCCGGCCGCGTGCCCGAGGCTGTCGTTGATGGTCTTGAAACCGTCGAGGTCGAGGTAGCACAGGCCGAAGCGGCGGCCCTCGCCCGAGTTGAGGGTCTTCTCCAGCCGCTCGAAGAACAGCGTGCGGTTGGGCAGCCCGGTGAGCGCGTCGTGGGTGGCCTCGTAGCGCAGCCGCAGGTTGAGCAGTCGCCGCTCGGTGGTGTCCTCCATCAGCGCCAGCTGGTACTGGGGGTTGTTGTCGGCGTCGCGCAGCAGGGAGACGGTCAGGTTGGTCCACAGCACCGTCCCGTCGGGGCGGTAGAAGGCCTTCTCCACGTGGTAGTGCTCGCGTTCGCCGCGCACCAGCTCCTCGTAGAGCCGCCAGATCTGCGGCGCGTCCTCGGCGTGCGTCCACTCCTGCACCTTGCGGTCGCGCATGGTCTGCTCGGAGCCGCCGAACATGCGCAGCAGCGCGCCGTTGACCTGGAGGATGTTGCCCTCCAGATCGGCGATGCCGATACCTATGGCCGCGCCCTCGAACACCGCCCGGAAGCGGGCCTCGCTGGCGTGCAGCGCCTGCGCGACGACCCCCTGGGCGCGCAGCGCGGCCTGGGCGATCGCCTCCTGCTCGGCGAGCGTGCGTTCGCGCAGCGCACGTGCGAACCCGGCGGCCATCGCGTGCTGGAGCCGCGAGGAGCGGGCGCGCAGGTCCTCCTGGTCGCCGTCCTCGCCGCAGTAGAGCACGAGGTAGGCGTCGACGCAGTCCAGGGAGCGGCTGAGCGCCTCGGGGGCGGTGCAGTGGACGTCGACGAGCGCGGCGCCGACCGCCTCGCCCTCGGCCGCGTCGAAGGCTCTCGCCCGCAGCGCCCGACTCAACCGGCGGGCGAGCGGCAGCAGTCGCTCCTCGAACTCCGGGCGGGTCAGCGAGGTGGAGGTCACCGGGAAGACCGCCCGGCTCCAGATCGTCGTGAGCCGGCGCAGCCTGTCCTCCGGCCCGTCCGGCTGCGCGCTCACGCCGTACGTCCCACGCCGGCGTAACCGGAGAAGGCGTAAGGATCCTCGTCCTCCGGCGCCGTCTCGGGCCGCCAGAGCGGCATCGGCACCAGTCCGGGCTCCACCATGTCGTACCCCTCGAAAAACCGCGCGATCTCCTCGCGCGAGCGCATGATCAGCGGGTTGCGGATGTCCTTGTACACGTCGACCGCGCCCTCGCCGCGCTCCGGCGGCAGCGGGATCCCCTCGTACGAGGCATGCGT
This sequence comes from Streptomyces sp. NPDC093260, assembly GCF_040683715.1. Classification (NCBI taxonomy): domain Bacteria; kingdom Bacillati; phylum Actinomycetota; class Actinomycetes; order Kitasatosporales; family Streptomycetaceae; genus Streptomyces; species Streptomyces sp. NPDC093260. The sequence continues at coordinate 216,338 of NZ_JBFBEK010000012.1, read as the reverse complement.
GAGGACGAGCAGGCTGCCGGGCGCGAGCGCGTCGCGCAACTCGGCGACCGCAGCGTACGGGTCGTCCGTGTCTTCCACGAAGTGCAGTATGGCAACGAGAAGCAGTGCCACTGGCCGATTCACGTCGATCAGGGCGCGCAGCCGGGGGCTGTCGAGGATGTCCCGGGGCTTGCGCAGATCGGCCGCGACCACGTCGGCGTCGTCGTTGCCGGCCAGGACGGCCTCGCTGTGGGTGACGGCCACCGGGTCGTGGTCGACGTACACCACGCGGCTGCCGGGGCGGGCCGCCTGGGCGACCTCGTGGACGTTGCCGAAGGTGGGGATGCCGGAACCGATGTCCAGGAACTGGGTGACCCCCTCGTCCAGCGCGAAGCGCACGGCGCGCCGCATGAACGCCCGGTTGGCCTGCATGATCTTGGGCAGCCCCGGCAGGTGTCCCATGGCCCTGCGGGCGGCTTCCCGGTCCACCTCGAAGTTGTGCGAACCGCCCAGGTAGTAGTCGTAGATGCGGGCGACGCTCGGCACCGAGATGTCGATGCTCCGCGGCGCCCAGGCGGGACGCTCCATCTGCTCTCCACAACGTTGGCGATCCGGTGTTCGAGCTGAGGCTACTGATCGCCCGCCAAAGGAGCGAGCAGAACCGGAAATTGACCATCCGTTCCCGGTCACCACCTGCGCTCACGCGCCCGTCCGGCCCGGTATCGGGGTGGATTGCCGCCCATGTGCGGGCATGGTGCGGCACACTCCGATACGTCGCCAACATGGCGAACCGCCCCCTCCGTGCGGTGCGGAGGGGGCGGCCCGGTCCTCGGTGCGCCGTCGTGCTCGTCCGGTGCTTCGGTTTCCCCGTCAGACCTCTCTTCGCCGATCCGGCACCGGGGGACGGGCGATCGGCCCTGGGGTGATCACTTCTTGGGCGCGCCGACCGGCTTTCCGTCCGGGGAGACGGCGTACCACGTGCCGCCGATCCCCTGACCGTTGGTGTCTCCGGGCAGCCTGTCCCCGGAGTAGGTGTAGATCGGCCAGCAGTTGACGGTCATCTGCTTGACGCCGTCCGGCCGGGTGAAGCCCATCAGGCCCTTCTTCTGCACGCCCTTGGTGTCGTTCGCGGGCACGGGCGCCACGGCCGGCCACTTCTCCAGGCAGGCGCCGCTGCAGGCGGAGACCGGCTTGGGCCAGGCCTCGTCCTTGAGGAAGCGGTAGACCGTCATGCCGTTCTTGTCGACGACGATGTCGCCGAGTTCGGTCTTCTTCACGGAAAGGCCCGGCAGGCTCGCCAGCGACGCCTTCTTGCCGTTGGGCGCCAACGCGTACCACTTGCCGCCGACGCCCTGGCCGCCGACCTGCCCGGCCTTGGTGTCCTTCGCGTAGCGGTACGCGGGCCAGCCGCCGATCGTGAGCTGCTTGCTGCCGTCGGAGCGGGTGACCTCGCCGAGCATGGCCTTGTCGACGCCTGCGCCGGCGGTGGCGTCGTCGGCGGGGACCGGCGGCCAGGCCGTGGCGCAGCCGTCGTCGCAGTTGGACTTGGGCGGCTCGGCGGTGTCCTGGTCGAAGCGGTACAGGGTCATCCCCGCACTGTCCGTGAGCACTTTGCCCAGCTCGGCGTTGTCGGTCGCGGCGAGCTGTCCGGCCGGCTCGGCGGCGGCGCCCTGCTGTCCGTCGGCGCCGTAGCCGTTGCCGGCGCCCGCGCCGGTCTGGTTGCCGATGCCGGCGCTCGCGCCGGAGCCGCCGAGGCCGTTCGCCGGGGCCGTCGCGCCCACGTTCTGGCTGCCCGCCGCGGGGGTGCCGTCCTGACCGCACGCCGTCGTCAAAGCCAGGACGGCCACCGCCGTCGCCACGAGTGAGGCGCTCCGCCAGGAGGTCTTCATCGTCAACTCCCCATAATCACAAGGGTGTTGCAGCGCCCTGCTGCGCCGCCGCACGACATTGGTTACGCACCGCGGGGGCGGTCGTGTTCAACGGCGGCGCGAATTTCTTCTCCGGGGGTGCGGTGCGTTTCGGCCGACCCGGACGGGACGGCTTCCGAGCGGCGGCTCGTGGCGGGCGGTTCCTGGCGGGCGGTGCCGGAAGGGGCGGCTTCGGTACGGGCGGCACGCTTCGGCCTGCGGGCGGGTGCCGGGGCGTACGCACGTCCGGTTCCGCGGCGGCCCCACGGCCCGCGCCGCAAACCCCGGTCCGCCGCATTTCCCCAGTTCGGACCAATCCGCGCACACCGGGGCGTGGTCCCCGTCCGCGCGGCCCATGATCTTGCTCGTGCATCGACCGAATCCGATCCGATTCGCCCGGGCGCTGCGGGTGTTGGCGCCCACGGCCCTGGCCTGGGCGTGCGTGGGCGCGCCGGCGGCGCCGGCCGTGGCCGACGCCTGCGCGTACGCCGTCACGGGCCCGGACGGGACGGTGGCGGTGTCGGCGGCAGGCGGCGGCCTGTGGCCCTCCTTCCCGCCCTGCCCGAAACCCACCCCGACACCTCCTCCGCCCACCCCCAGCCCGACCCCCACACCCCCGCCGCCTCCACCACCCCCGCCGCCTCCACCCCCGCCGAAGCCCAAGCCCACGCCCCGCCCGACGCCCACCCCGAAGCCGAGCCCCAGGCCCACCCCGCCGCCCGAGCCGCCGCCCGCGCGCCCGGCCCCCGTGACCCCGCCGCCCCGGACGACGCCTCCCCCGCCACCGAAGCCCGCGCCGAAGCCGAGACCGACACCCAGGCCGCGGCCCCGCCCGTCGGTGAAGCCGGTGACGTACCCGAAGTACCACGCCCAGCCGCACCGGCGGACCCCGCCGCGTGCCCCGTCGCCGCTCACCTACGTCCTGCTCATCGCGGTGCCCGCCCTGGCCGCCGTAGTCGCGCTCCGTCCGCGCTGACCTTCTGGAGGAACCCGTTGTCGGAATGGCTTGTTCTGCTCCTTGCGATGCTGGCCGCCTGCGCCGTGGTGGTCGTCATCACCCTGCTGCGGCACCGCACGGCGGCCGAGGACGACGATCCCAGTGAGACCCCGGACGTCATCGAGTACATGACGATGTGGATCGGCGTGGTGTACGCCATCGTGCTGGGGCTCGCCATCGCCGGCGTCTGGGAGGCGCGCGTCGCGGCCCAGGACCATGTGCAGGCGGAGGCCCTGGCGCTGCACGAGATCTCCGAACGGGTCCGTGTCTACCCGCCGGACGTGCGCGACGGCATCCGCGCCGACGTCCACGCCTATGTCTCGCACGTCGTGGACACCGAGTGGAAGACGATGGCCGAGCACGGCCGCGTCACCCCTGAGGGCGACCGGCTGCTGGAGAAGATCCGCGCGGACGTCACCGACTACCGGCCGAAGTCGGACTTCGAGGCGCAGGCCTACCAACCGCTGGTGGACCAGGTGACCGCCGCCGACCAGGCCCGCGCGGCGCGCGCCGACTCCACCGGGTCGACGATGCCCGGCGTGGTCTGGTTCGGACTGATCGCCGGGGCCGTCGTCACGATCGGCATGGTGTTCGTGCTCCAGATCCGGCGCACCGCGCGCGAACTGGTGCTGGCCGGGCTGTTCTCCGCGCTGATCGCCTTCCTGCTCTTCCTGATCTGGGACTTCGACGCGCCCTACAGCCGGGGCGTCGGAGCGTCGGCGGGCGCCTTCCTGGACCTGTTCCCGAACCTCACCCGGTGACGGGCTGACGTCCCCTCAACGGTGCGGCGGGCACGTCGCCTGACACCGCCTCACGGCCGCGCGACCCCGGCCGCCTCCTCCACCCCGTCCCCGCTCCCGCTTCAGACCGGCGGGAGCCCCGTCCCCCGTGCGGCGCACACCGTTGCCCCGTTCGCCCGAGTGTGATCGCGCCCCGGCGCACATGTTCCTAGCGTTTCGATCATCGAGGCGCATTTCCGGCATACGCGGAAAAAGTCCGCGGCTGCTCCTCGGGGACCGGAGGAACCATCATGCGCGTAATAGGCGTCGTTTCGGCCGCGGTGCTGGGCGTCAGCGCCCTCACCTTCGCCGCGCCCGCCGCCCTCGCGAGCGGCGGTGACGGCCACTCCTACGGCAGCGACGGCGGCGGGGGCGGCGGCGACCGCTCCTACGGCGGCGGGTCGTACGGCGGCGGTGGCGGTGGCGGGGGGTACGGCGGCGGCTCCGGCGAGGGCGGTGACGGCGGATACGGCGGCGGCCGGGGCGGTGGCGGCGGCAAGCCGGAGCACTTCCAGCACGGCGTCCGTGCGGGCGAGGGCGGCACCATCGCCGGCTTCGACCTGAAGGAGATCGGCATGGGCACCGCCCTGATCGGCGGTTCGGTGGGCGCGGCGTACTACCTCTCGCGCCGCCGCACCTCCGAGGAGGGCACCGCCTGACCGCGCCTTCCGCCTCGGCGCACAGCACACAGCCTTCGCCCCGGACCTCGGAAGGTCCGGGGCGAAGGCTGTGTGCTGTGCGCGGTCCTCCGTCAGACCCGCTTGCCGGCGCGGCGGCGCAGCCAGAACACCCCGCCGCCGACGGCTCCCGCGGCCAGCAGTCCGCCGCCGATGGCCACGTCGGCCTTGGTGGCGCCGGTGGTGGTGCCACCGCCGACTCCGCCGTCGACGCCGCCGACCACGGTGAGGGCCGCGGGGCGGGTCAGGGAGCGGCCGTCGCAGTCGGCGGTGATGTCGAAGGTGCCGGGGCGGGCGTCGAAGCGGACCGTGGCGATGCCGCGGGCGGTCTCACCCGCCCCGTTGAAGGGCCTGAGCGGGGTCGGGGCGAAGGCCGGCGAGGAAACGGTGCCGCCGTTGCGGCAGCCCCCGACCGTGATCGTCAGCCGTCCGCCGCGGGCGATCGCGGCGGGCAGGGCCGTGATGTCGCGGACGCCGCTGCCCCCGCCGACCCCGCCGCCCGGACCGCCGCCGACGCCTCCGGCACCGCCCATGCCGCCGCCCCAGCCGCCGGGACCGTTGCCGAGGCCGCCGCCGGGGCCGCCGCCGGGGCCCGGACCGGGGCCGTTGCCCGGCCCCACCTGGCCGTTGCCGAAGCCGTTTCCGGGGCCGAAGCCCCCCGGACCGCCGCCGGGACCGAACCCGGGACCGTTGTCCGGCCGCCCGTGGTGGGAGCCGTGCCCGTGCCCGCGGCCGTTCTCCACGCCCCCGGCCCGGCCGTTCCCCGGCCCGTTGCCGAAGCCGTGCCCGGGGCCCGCGCCCGGACCGTTACCGAAACCGTTCCCCGGCCCCGCGCCCGGACCGTTACCGAAACCGTTCCCCGGCCCCGCGCCCGGACCGTTCCCGGGACCGTTACCGAAGCCGTTCCCGGGCCCCACACCCGGACCGTTCCCGGGACCGTTGCCGAAGCCGTTCCCCGGCCCCGTGCCGAAGCCGCCCCCAGGAGCGTTGCCGAAGCCGCCGACCTGCCCGTTGCCGCCGACCTGCCCGTTTCCGGGGCCGCCTCCCGCGTTGGCGCCGGGGACGTCGCCGCCCTTCGCGACGGCCGCCGGCGCCGCCAGCCCGACCGCCGCCAGGGCCACGACGAGGACCGGCAAGGGGGTACGAGTAGTGCGCATGTGCTCCTCCGCGGAAGGCGCCCCGGGACCCGTACCCGGACGTTCGGCGAGAAAGCACCTCCCGAAAGGAACCCTCGGACGCCCTGTTCCGGGCCGCATTTCGGAGCTGGTCCGTCTCGGTGAGCCGATATGCCGCGGAATTCACTCCGTTGGCCAACGGCGCAGGTCACGACTTGCGGGGAAACACCCGCCCGGCTCGTCCCGGATGGCGCACGGAAAGCGCGGCGGCCACCCGTTCGCCGCCGTCCCGTCGCCGGTTGCGCGTGCGCGACTTAGCGTTCTCGTATGCGCGAACGGCGGGGCGACGGCCACGCCGAGAGAGGATGGCGAATGTCTGTGAGCGAGCTGTCCGGTGGTGCCGCCGAGGACGAGCACGAGCCGCTGCGCAAGCGTGCTCCGTGGGGCGTGATAGCGCTGGTCCTGCTCACCGGGCTCGCTCTCATCCGCAACGGCTCCGGGGAGTTCGACGTCGGCCCGCCCCAGCCCGCGAAGGCCGCCGCTCCGGACATCGCCCACGCGCCGCCCAGCGCGCCGCCGGCGAGCGGTGTGCAGGCGCTGGACCGCTCGGTGCCCGACCGGGTCAGGATCCCCGTGATCCAGGTCGACGCGCCGATCACCCCGGTCGGCGTGGACGCGGACGGCTGGGTCGCCGCGCCGCCGCCGGACGACCCGAACCTGGCCGGCTGGTTCAACGGCGCGGTCACGCCCGGCGAGAAGGGCACGGCGGTCGTCGTCGGCCATGTCGACAACAAAATGGGCCCGGCGGTTTTCTACGGACTCGGCGCCCTCAAGAAGGGAAACCACGTCGAAGTCCGGCGGCAGGACGGAAAGACGGCCGTATTCGAGGTGTACGGCGTGGAGGTGTTCGAGAAGGATGATTTCCCCGGCGACCGGGTGTACGGCTCGAAAGGGGCGCCGGAATTGCGGCTCATCACCTGCGGCGGCGAATACACCAAACAGACCGGGTACCAGGGGAACGTAGTCGTCTTCGCCCGCCTGATCCAGTCCCGTTGACCGGGCCGGCCCGTCGGCCGCTCCGCGTCCGTCAGCCGGTCCGGGTCGGGGCACCGGTCCGGGCGGGTCGGCCGGGCGGACGGGGCGCGCCCGGCGTCAGGTGTACGTCCGGCGCGGCACCGTGAAGCGGTAGCCCCTGTCCAGGAGTTCGGGCAGGTACTTGCGCAGCGCCCGCACCGTCTGCGTGCGGTCGCCCCCGGCGTCGTGGGAGAGCACCACGACACCGGGAGCGGCGCCGCGTTCGACCCGGCGGACGATGGTGCCGGTCCCGGGGGTGGTCCAGTCGAGGCTGTCCACGGTCCAGGCCAGCGGCTCCATGCCCATGTCGGCGTTGAGCTGGAACACCGTGCGGTTCCAGGCCCCGTAGGGGGCGCGGAACCACAGCGGCCGCGAGCCGTACGCCTTCTCGATGACGTCGCTGGTGCTCTCGATCTCGTCGCGGACCTCGCTGCGGCTGAGCTGGGTGAGCAGCGGGTGGGTCCAGGTGTGGTTGCCGACGACGTGCCCCTCGTCGGCCATCCGGGCCAGCAGGCCCCGGTTCCAGTCGGCCATCTCCCCGCACACCATGAAGGTCGCCCGGATGTCGTACTTGGCGAGGGTGTCCAGGATGTGGGGCGTGTACTCGGGGTTGGGGCCGTCGTCGAACGTCAGCAGCATGGTGTTGCCGCGCCCCGGGAAGTGCAGGATCGGCGCGGTGCGCACCTTGGTCGGCAGGGGCTGGGCGCGCTGGGGGACGTCGCCGGTCAACGGCCGCAGCCGGTAGGCGGAGGAGTTCTGGGGGCCGCGCGCCTGGGGGCCCGCGGCGGGAGCGGCGGACCGGGTGTCGGAGGAGCCGGTGAGCAGCAGGCCGGCCGTGCCCGCAGCGCCCGCCCCTAGAGCGGCGGCGCCGGCGAACAGCAGTCGGCGCCGTGTGATCAACTGATCCTTCTGCATGACTCATCAGTGACCGGAGCGTCCGTCCTGCACCGGCACGGCGGCACGAAAGCACCCGCCCGGCCCATTCGGGGCGAACTGCTTCGACAACCGCCCGCTCGGCCCCGGTCCCGTACTTCGGAGCCGCCCGGACCTCAACGGGAAGGCGTCCTTCCGATAACCTCGCGGCGTGACGGAACAGCACGAGGAGCACGAGCGGCAGCAGCACCGTTTCGAACGGGGCACGGACGGGCCGAAGGTCATCGTGGCCGGGGTGGACGGCTCGGAGTCCTCGATGCGGGCTGCCGCGTACGCCGCCGGACTGGCCCGGCGCCAGGGCGCGTTGCTCGCTCTGGTGTACGTCCAGCCGGTGATGACGGCGGGGGCCGCGCTCGGGGCGCCGGTGGCGGACACGACCGACGAGATCGCCGAGGATCTGGTCCAGCAGATCCGGGAGTCCGCCGAGCGGCTGAAGGGGATATTCGCCGTGCGCTGGGAGTTCCACACCTTCCGCGGGGACCCGTACAACGGTCTGGTGAAGGCGGCGGACGAGCTGAAGGCGGACGCGGTGGTCGTCGGCGCCTCGGAGCAGGCGGGTCATCGGATCATCGGCTCGGTGGCGATCCGTCTGGTGAAGGCGGGACGATGGCCGGTGACGGTGGTGCCGTAGACCGGTGCGACCGGCCGGCCGCCGCGCTCGGCGTCCGGGCGGTACGGGGTCTTCCGGGGCCGTCGACCCTGGGCCATCATGATCCGCCGTCAGCCGACTGCCGTCTGCGAAGAGGTGAGGCTCATGGCCGGACTCCGGATGGGTGAGGGAATCCTCCGCCGTAAACCCATCGAACACATCGAGGAGACGGAAGCCGCCGAGGGACCCCGGCTCGAACGTTCGCTCGGTCTGTTCCAGCTGACCGCGATCGGCGTCGGCGGCATCATCGGCGCGGGCATCTTCACCCTGGCGGGCACGGTCGCCAACGGCACGGCGGGCCCGGCGGTACTGGTGTCCTTCCTCATCGCGGGCGTCGCCAGCGCGGCGGCGGCCCTGTCCTACGCCGAGTTCGCGGGCATGATCCCGAAGGCGGGCTCGGCCTACACCTACGGCTACGCGGTGCTCGGCGAGTTCGCCGGCTGGTTCATCGGCTGGGACCTGCTGCTGGAGTACACGGCGATCGTGGCGGTGGTCGCCATCGGCATCTCCGGCTACTTCAGCTTCCTGGTCGAGGACATGGGCGCGCATCTGCCCGCCTGGATGCTGGGAGCGCCGGGGACCGGGCCGGGGCACAAGGTCGACCTGTTCGCCGCGATCCTGTGTCTGCTCATCGCCTGGCTGCTGACCCTCGGCATCCGCAGCGCCGCCCGCTTCGAGACGGTGGTGGTGGCGCTCAAGGTGATCGTGGTGCTGGTGGTGATCCTCGTCGGCGTCTTCCACATCAACACGGCCAACTACCACCCGTTCTTCCCCTACGGCGTCGGCGGGGCGTTCACGGGCGCGGCGACCGTGTTCTTCGCGGTGTTCGGCTACGACGCCATGTCCACGGCGGCCGAGGAGTCGAAGGACGCACAGCGGCACATGCCGAGGGCGATCATCTACTCGCTGGTGATCGCGATGGTGCTGTACGTGGCGGCCTGTCTGGTGCTGACCGGGATGCAGAACTACAAGGACATCGACAAGGAGAGCGGCTTCTCGACCGCCTTCAAGTCGGTGGGGCTGAACCGGCTGGCGGACGTGATCGCGGTGGGCGCGATCATCGGCATCCTCACGGTGATGTTCACGTTCATGCTGGGCGTGACCCGGGTGTGGTTCGCGATGTCGCGCGACGGGCTGCTGCCCCGCTGGTTCGCCAAGACCCATCCCACGCGGCACGTGCCGACCCGGGTGACCTGGATCGTCGGGGTGGCCTCCGCGCTCATCGCCGGGTTCCTGCCGATCGCGGAGGCGGCCGAGCTGACCAACATCGGCATCCTGCTGGCGTTCGTGGTGGTGTGCGCCGCGGTGATCGTGCTGCGCTACCGGCAGCCCGAGCTGCCGCGCGCCTTCCGCACGCCGTGGATGCCGTTCGTGCCGGCGCTCGGCGTGGTCTTCTCGATCTGGCTGATCACGTTCCTCCAGTGGCAGACGTGGCTGCGGTTCGTGGTGTGGTTCCTGATCGGCTGCGTGATCTATTTCGGGTACTCGTACAAGCGGTCGGCACTGGCCCGCCCCCGGTCCGCCGACCGCACCGGCGACTGACCGGCCGGACGCCGCCGTAGGACCGGCCGCCACGGGATCGCGCGCACCGGACCGGCCACCGCCCGACCGGCCCCCACCGCACCGGCGCCGCGCGCCCCGTACCGCCGACGCGCCGTCAGCGGTCCATCACCAGTCCGTCCTTCGCCGCGCCCCGGGCGAGGACCGTGGCGCGGATGCGCTCGCGTACGCCCTCCAGGTCGGCGCCGCGTGCGATGGCCTCGCCGAGGTCCACCACCCGGCCGGCGTCCCTGTCGTACAGCGTGGGGACGAACTCGGCGCGGACCACCTCCCAGCGTCCGCCCGGCCGGGTGGGCGGGGCGAAGGTGAAGCGGGCGAGGGTGCTCTCGCCGGCCCCTGGACCGGCGGTGCCGCGCGCGTCGGCCGGGCCGCCCCCGATCTGGTCGCCGGCGCCGTAGACCACCCAGGTGCCGTTGACCTTCTCGTAGGGCTGCGGGGCGTGGGCGCCGCCGCCGAGGACCAGGTCGACGGCGGGGCGTTCGCCGTCGCGGGCGGCGGTCAGCCGCCGGGCGAGGTCCAGCTGGCGCGCGTCGGGCCGGTCCTGCCCGCGCGTGCCCCAGTCCAGGGAGACGACGACCACGTCGGCGCCGACCTTCCGGGCGGCACGGGCGTCGGCGACGATCCGGTCGGCGTCGGCCAGGTTCAGCGCCCACGGCTGCCCGGGCGGGAACGGCCGGTCCGTGCCGTCGCTGTAGGACAGGTGGGCGACCAGGGCGGAGCCGGCGCCCAGCAGCGCGACGCCGCGCGCCTCCGCCTCGGCGCGCGCCGACCCGGCGTGCCGTACACGGGCCTGGTCGAGGGCGTCCAGGGTGCTCCGTACGCCGTCGCCGCCGCCGTCCAGGGTGTGCTCGGAGGCGGTAGCGCAGCCGTCGTAGCCGGTCGCGGCCAGGCCCGCGGCCAGTTCGGGCGGGGTCGGCGGGCCGCTCTGCCGCAGGCCGCTCACGCCCAGGACGGTGTCCAGGTGACACAGCGCCAGGTCGGCGCCGGCGACCAGGGGCCGTACGTCCGCCAGCATCGGCCGGAAGTCGTGGCCCGTGCCGCCCGCGTCGAAGGCGGCCCGGTCGGCGGCGGAGCCGTCCACGAGGAGGGAGCCGGAGGCCAGCAGCGTGAAGGCTCCCGCGGCCGCGCGCGGTCCGGGCGGCGCGGGGGCGGGCCGGGGCGGCGCGGCGTCCCGCGCCAGGAGTTCGGCCCGGCAGGCGGCGCCCGCGGCGAGGAGGGCCGTCACGGCCAGGGCCACCTGGTGTCTGCGTGCGATCATCGGTTCACCTCACTGCGAGCGTGCGTCGGGGCGCCGGTGCGCCGGGACGGTCGTGCGGACGGGGGCGGGACAGCCGTGCGGACGGGTCCCGGAAAGGCGCGGGCGGGGGTCCACGGGCGGGCGATGTCGGTCATATGGACGGACAAGACAGACAATGACTACGAAGTCGTCCGCCGTCGCAAACGGCGCGACCGCGGCCGTTAGCCCGTCCGGTCGAGGACACGGGGCCTGACGGACCGTTCGTCGTACCGTTCGCCGACGCCATCGACCGTCCGTCGCACAGCCGTGTCCGCCCCCTGTCCCCGTGCGGCCCGCTGCGGTGCCATACGGCCATGACGGCCGGAACCACCCTCACCCGTGTGCCCACGACCGCCGAGCACGAGCTGGCAACGCTCCAGCGCGAGCACGGCCGGCCCCTGTTCGCCCTGCTCCTGAGGCTGTGCGACGGCGACCGGCAGCGCGCGGAGGACCTGGTGCAGGAGACCCTCGTACGGGCCTGGCAGCACCCGGAGGCGCTGCGCGCCGACGCGTTCGACTCGGTGCGCCCCTGGCTGCTGACCGTCGCGCGCCGGCTCGCCATCGACGCGCGCCGGGCCCGTCAGGCCAGGCCGCCGGAGGTCGGGGACGCCGTGCTGGAGAGCGCCCGGGTGATCGCCGACCACGCCGAACGGTCGGCCGCGACGCTCGACGTGCGCGAGGCTGTGAAGACTCTCACTCCGCGCCACCGTGAAGTCCTGGTGCTGGTGTACTTCCAGGGGGCCAGTGTGGCGGAGGCCGCGGAGGTCCTGGGCATTCCGCCCGGTACGGTGAAATCCCGCGCGTACTACGCGTTGCGCGCCCTGCGCCGGATGCTGCCGGGCTACGCGGCCGACCTGCGGTGAAACCGGCGGCAGCGTCAAGCCTTCGCAAAGCGCCTTGCTGTGGACCACGGTTGAGTAATCGGCTGTCCTCAGGCGTGTTCCGGACGCGCCTGGCCCGACGAGCCGGGGCCGGGTGACGCGCACGCACCGGAGGAAGGCAGGAAGGGATGCTGCACAGAGGTCAAGAGGGCACGGACGGCGAGGGCGGCGACGCCTCGGCCGTCCCCATGGCCTGGTTCTACGCCGAGTACATCGCCGACGAACTGCTGCGCACCGGGGATCTGATGCCGCCGGCGTCGGTGGAGTTCCGCGCGGGGCGGGACGCGCTGGCGCTGACCGTCTTCCTGTCCGACACCGGCGGCGAGCTGTCCGGCATCCGGGTGATCTCGCAGCTGGAGACCTGGCTGTCGCTGACGGCGTACGACCAGCCGTGGCAGGACTGGGTGTGCGAGCGGCTGGCCGCCCTGGCGGCCGACGTCCACGCCCGCGGCGCCGGGTCGCCGGACCTGGCGCTGGCCGAGACGGCCTGGCGCTGGCTGGTGGAGACGGAACTGCTCGCGCCCGACCTGGACGCGGTGCCGGACGGCGCGGGCGCGGTGGGCGAGGACGAGGGTCCGAAGGTGTGGACGCCGGCCTGGCAGCTCGGGCTGCCTCTCGGTCATCTCGCCATCCACCTTTTCTAGCCTCTTCCCGGCCTCCGGACCGGCCCCGCGGCGGGGCCGAGCGGGGGCGCCGGGGTGGCGCGCACGGTTCCGTTTCCGGCTCCGGGGCGCAGCTCGGAAGCCATTTTCCGAGCCGGACCAATCCGCGGGCCCGGCCGCTCCGAATCTCTTGACGACGATTCGGTGCGTGGCTTGAGTGATTCGGCTGTGCGGTGCGTACGGGTGGGAGCAAGGAGTAACCCCGCCCGCACCCACCGCGAGGATTCGGCATGAGGTCCCTGGAACGGCATCGCGACGTCGGCGCGTACGCGCTCGGCGTGCTGGACGAGGCGGACGCCTTCCGCTTCGAGGACCACCTCGCGCAGTGCCCCAGGTGCGCGGCGCAGGTCACCGAGTTCGGTCCCACGGCGCGGCAGTTGCTGCTGTACCGGCGCGCCACGCCCCGATTCGTGCATCCGACGGCGCAGCCCGGGCCGCGGCTGCTGGAGCGGCTGGCCGGCGAGGTGACGCGGCGCCGGCGGGTGGGCCGACGGCGGTCGCTGTTCGCGCTGGCCGCCTGTGCGGTGCTCGCCGTGGGCGGTCCCGCGGCGACGGCCCTCGCCCGGCAGCACGGGAGCGTCCCGGGGCCGGTCGCGGTGGCCGCGACGGACGCGCGGACAGGGGTGCGGGCCGAGGTCAGGGCGGCGGACGCGGCCTGGGGCAGCGAGGTGTGGCTGCGGGTCGCGGACGGGACCGGGCCGCACGCGTGCCGGCTCGTCGCGGTCGGCCACGACGGCTCGGAGCAGACGGTGGCGACCTGGACGGTCCGCTCCCGGCAGACCCGCCCCGCCACCATGACGGGCGGCGCGGCGCTGCGGCCCGGGGAGATCGCCCGGTTCGAGGTGCGCACCACGGACGGACGGCATCTGGTGACGCTGGACCCGTCCTGAGCGCGGCCCGTCCCGCGTGTGCCCGTCCCGCGAGCGTGCGTCCCGGCTGCCCGTCCGTCCCGGCTACTTGAGCAGCCGGGAGAGTCTGCGGTCGGCCAGCGGTCGGCCGCCGGTCTGGCAGGTCGGGCAGTACTGGAGCGAGGAGTCGCTGAAGGAGACCTCACGGATGGTGTCGCCGCACACCGGGCACGGCTCGCCCGTGCGGCCGTGCACGCGCAGGCCGCTCTTCTTCTCGGCCTTCAGCCGCCCGGCCGCGACCCCTCGGGACCGCTCGACCGCCTCCCTGAGCGTGGTGCGCAGCGCCGCGTACAGACCCGCGACCTCCTCCTCGGTCAACGCCGCCGTGAGTTTGAACGGGGACATCCGCGCGGCGTGCAGGATCTCGTCGCTGTAGGCGTTCCCCACGCCCGCGATCAGGCCCTGGTCGCGCAGGGCGCCCTTGATCTGCCGCCGCTCCCCGGCGAGAAGGCGGGCGAAGCGCTCCTCGTCGAAGTCGTCGGCCAGCGGGTCGGGGCCGAGCCGGGCCACTCCGGGCACCTCCTGCGGGCCCCGTACGACGTACACGGCGAGGCGTTTTTGGGTACCGGCCTCGGTGAGGTCGAAGCCGGCGCCGGTCTCCAGGGCGACGCGCAGCGCCAGCGGCCCCTTCCCGGCGCGGGGCGGGCCGTCGGGGAGGCGGTCCTTCCACTGGAGCCAGCCGCCGCGGGCCAGGTGGGTGACCAGATGCGGGCCGCCGTCGGTCTCCAGGTCCAGGAACTTCCCGTGCCGGCGCACCGCCGTGACCTCGTGGCCCTCCAGGGCGGTGACCGGCGGGTCGTACGTCTTCAGGACGCTGATGGCGACGGGCAGCACCCGGACGATCTCGTGGCCGACCAGGTTCTCGGTGAGGAAGTCCTTGAGCGCTTCCACCTCGGGCAGTTCCGGCATGCCTCCCAGAGTGCCACCCGGCGCCGACAACGGCCCGGCACGGGCGCCGGCCCCCGTACGCGGGACGGCCCGACCACGAGCGGTCTCCCCGCCGGTCAGTCCCGTTCCGGCACCACGAACTCGCACCACAAGCACTTGCCGCCGCCGCGCGCCTCCACGCCCCACACGTCGGTGAGCCGGTCCACGAGCAGCAGCCCGCGTCCCGAGACGCCCTGCTCCCCCGGCTCGCGGCGGCGCGGGAGCGCGCTGGAGGAGTCCTCCACCTCGACGCGCAGCCGCCGGTCGGTGCCGCTGAGCACACGCAGGGTGACGACCGCCGCGCCCTCGGTGTGCATGAGGGCGTTGGTGATCAGTTCGTCGGCCACGAGTTCGATCTCGTCGGAGCGTTCCCGGGCGCCCCAGGAGCGGACCGCCGCCCCGATCATGTGCCGGGCCTGGATCAGGGCCTCGGGGTCGCCGGGCGCCACGTGCTGCTGGAGCCGGCCGACCGGCTGGCGCTCGGTCAGGGCGCGGCGGCGCAGCACCAGCAGGGCGACGTCGTCGTCGCCGCCGCGCGCCTCGGCCAGCGCGATCAGCCGGTCGGCGAGTTCGCGTACGTCGTCGGGACCCGTGGCGACGGAGGCGGCCAGCGCGCGCATGCCGTCGTCCAGGTCGGCGCCGGGCTGCTCCACCAGGCCGTCGGTGCACAGGACGAGCGACTGGCCGGGGTCCAGCTCCATGGCGCACACCGGGTACTCCAGGCTGCCGAACTCGGCGGACAGGCCGAGCGGCAGGCCGCCCTCGACCTCCACGCGCCGGCAGGTGCCGTCGTCCAGGCGGACCAGCGGGTCGATGTGGCCGGCCCGGACCACCTGGACGACGCCGGTGGACAGGTCGGCCTCCGCGTACAGGCAGGTCGCGAACCGGTCGGTGTCGAGTTCGTGCAGGAAGATGGAGGCGCGGGCCATCACGGTGGCGGGGGCGTGGCCCTCGGAGGCGTAGGCGCGCAGCACGATGCGCAGCTGGCCCATGACGGCGGCGGCGTGCGTGTCGTGGCCCTGGACGTCGCCGATGACGGCGCCGACCCGGCCGCCGGGCAGCGGGATCAGGTCGTACCAGTCGCCGCCGATGTCGCGGCCGAGGGAGCCGCCCGCGTAGCCGGAGCGGTAGCGCACGGCGACGTCGGCGCCGGGGACGCTCGGGATGGTGCGCGGCAGCATGGCCTGCTGGAGGCCCTGGGCGAGGTCCTTCTCCTGTTCGTAGAGCATGGCCCGTTGCAGGCTCTGCGCGATGCTGCTGCCTAGGGCGACGAGGACGTTGCGCTCCTCGGTGGTGAAACCGTGCCGGCCGCTGTAGAGCAGGCCCATCCCGCCGATCGGGCGGCCCTGGGCGATCAGCGGGAGGTAGGCGGCCGAGGTGATGTCCAGGCCGGTGATGTGCGGCCACAGGATCGGGTAGAGGTCGGCGAAGTCCTCGGCGGACTCGATGAAGCGCGGGCTGAGGGTGCGCACGGCCTCGCTCATCGGGTACGGCTCGTCGATGCGGGTGACGCGGGTGCCGGGCACGGAGGCGCCCTCGGGGCCCTCGGCGACGAGCCGGATCCTGCCCGCCTCGACCAGCCCGAGGACGAGGCTGGTGGAGCCGAGCAGGGGCAGCCCGTGGGTGTCCTTGACGATGTCGATGACGTCCTGGACGGTGTGCGCGTGGGCGAGGGCGGCGGTGGTGATCTGGACGACGTTGGTCTGGTCGCGGCGGGCGGCCTCGCGGGCCGCGCGCTCCCCACGGCCGGCGATGTCGTCGAGTTCCTCGGTGGCGTCCCGGATGATGCCGAAGACCCGGCGGGGGCGGCCGCTCTCGTCGCGGCGGATGTAGCCCTGGGTGTAGACCCAGCGCCGGGAGCCGTCGCGGCGGCGCAGGCGGATGTAGGTGCCGTAGTTCTCGCGGCCCTCCTTGATCGCCCGTGCGACCAGGGCGTCCAGGCGCTGGCCCTCGCCGCCGGGGACGCGGGGTGCCAGGCTCACGGCGTGGCCGTCGTACTCCTCGGGGGTGACGTCGAAGATCTCGTAGGCCTGGGCGTCCATGCTGAGCAGACCGGTGTCCAGGTCCCAGTCGAAGCTGCCCATGCGGTTCAGCGCGAGGATCGGATCCCGGTTGGCGGGCCAGTCGGCCGGGAGTGACAGGGTGCGCGCTCCCCGTTCAGCCATGGGGCCACCTTGCCAGGATTTGCCTGATTCTTCGAGCGGGGAGCGGGGTAGCCGGAGCCCGTGACCGGTGTCCGCCTTCACACACCGGTGTCACGCGGGCCGGGCGGCGGGCGCGGACGACGTCCACGGCGCCCGGCGGCACCGTCGTCACCAGGGAGTGCACACCGTGGGATGGTTCACCGCACCCGAGTACTGGCTGAGCCGGCTGGTGTTCCAGCGGGCGCTGGCCGCGGTCTACCTGGTGGCGTTCCTGACGGCGGCGCTCCAGTACCGGGCGCTGCTCGGCGAACGGGGCATGCTGCCGATCCCCCGGTTCGTGCGGCGGGTGCCGTTCAGGCGGGCGCCGAGCCTGTTCCACCTGCACTACTCCGACGCCCTCTTCGGGGCGGTCGCGTGGACGGGCTGCGCGGTGGCGGCGGCGCTGCTGGCGGGGCTGGACGCATGGCTGCCGCTGTGGGGCGGGATGCTGCTGTGGCTGGTGCCGTGGGCGCTGTACCTGTCGATCGTGAACGTGGGGCAGACCTGGTACGGCTTCGGCTGGGAGTCGCTGCTGCTGGAGACCGGCTTCCTCGCGGTGTTCCTCGGCAACGACGAGGTCGCCCCGCCGGTCCTCGTGCTGTTCCTGCTGCGCTGGATCCTCTTCCGGGTCGAGTTCGGCGCGGGGCTGATCAAGCTGCGCGGCGACGAGTGCTGGCGCAGGCTGACCTGTCTGCACCACCATCACGAGACCCAGCCGATGCCGGGCCCGCTGAGCTGGTTCTTCCACCATCTGCCCGGCCCGCTGCACAAGGTCGAGGTGGCCGCCAACCACGTCACGCAGCTGCTGGTGCCGTTCCTGCTGTTCACCCCGCAGCCGATCGCGACGGCCGGCGCGGCGCTGATGATCCTCACCCAGCTGTGGCTGGTGCTGTCGGGGAACTTCGCCTGGCTGAACTGGCTGACGATCGTGCTCGCGCTGTCCGCGGTGCGCTTCCCCGTCCGTCCGCCCTCCACGGCGGCGGCGCCGCTGTGGTACGAGGTGGTGGTCTGCGCCGTGGCCGTGCTGGTGGTGGTGCTGAGTTACCGGCCGGTGGTGAACATGGTCTCGCGCCGCCAGGTCATGAACCGCTCCTTCGACCCGCTGCACCTGGTCAACACCTACGGCGCGTTCGGCAGCGTCAGCCGGGTCCGCTACGAGGTGGTGGTGGAGGGCACGCTCGACGAGGTGCCGCGTGAGGACTCCGACTGGCGGGCGTACGAGTTCAAGGGCAAGCCGGGTGACCCTCGGCGCTGGCCGCGCCAGTTCGCTCCCTACCATCTGCGCCTGGACTGGATGATGTGGTTCGCCGCGCTGTCCCCGGCGTACGCCGGCGCCTGGTTCGGGGCGCTGGTGGAACGCCTGCTGGAGAACGACCGCGCCACCCTGCGGCTGCTGCGCCGCTCCCCCTTCCCGCCTGACACGCCGCCGCGCCATGTGCGGGCACGTCTGTTCCGCTACCGCTACACCACCTGGCGGGAGCTGCGTGAGAGCGGCGCCTGCTGGCACCGGGAGTACGTCCGCGAGTTCCTGCCGCCGACCAGGCTGGAGCGGGTGTCGCGGACTGGCTGAGCGGGCGCGCCCAGGTGCCGGGCGCCCGCTCGCCGCTCGTGGGCCGCCGGTCAGCAGTGGGACACGTAGCTCTGGGTGTGCCCGGTGCTCAGGTAGTAGGCGCTGACGTAGCGGTGCCGGGACGGGGTGTCCGCGGGCCGGGCGGGGCGTCACACCAGGAGTGCACCCCGTCTGCCCCGCCGGTCGACGCCCGCGTCCACCTGGAGTCGACCGGCGGGTGAACCCCTGCGGCAGTGGCCGGCCCCTCGACGTACGGCTCGAGTCCGGGCAGAGTTCTCCCTACCTACTCGCGAGTACGACCCCGGTGCGGGGTCGCCGTCCCGTTCCGAGGAGCGCCCGTGACCAGTTGGGCCGGCCGCAGCGCCGCCGAGATCGCCGCCGCCGTACGCGAGAGACGGGCCACGCCCCGCGAGGTGGTGGCCGGGCATCTGGCGCGGATCGAGCGGCTGGACGGCCGGATCGGCGCCTTCCGCACGGTCCGTGCCGAGGCGGCGCTCGCCGAGGCCGACGCGGTCGCGGCCCGCGCCGATCTCGGCGGACTGCCGCTGGCGGGCGTGCCGGTGGCCGTGAAGGACAACCTCGCGGTGCGCGGCGAGTCCGTCCGCGTCGGCACGGCCGCGACGAGCGACGAGCCCGCCGCCACGGACCATGTGACCGTGGCCCGGCTGCGGGCGGCGGGCGCGGTGGTCGTCGGGCTGACCAATGTGCCCGAGCTGTGCGTCTTCGGTACCACCGAGGGCGTGTTCGGCACCGCCCGCAACCCGTGGGACCCCGCGCGCACGGCGGGCGGCTCCTCCGGCGGCAGCGCGGCCGCGGTGGCCGCCGGGATGACGCCGATCGCGCTCGGCAACGACGGCATGGGCTCGCTGCGCATCCCGGCCGCCAACTGCGGCCTGGTGACGATCAAACCGGGGTACGGGGTGGTGCCCGCGGGCATCGGTGAGGGCGACTGGTTCGGCATGTCGGAGAACGGGCCGCTGGCCACCACGGTCGAGGACGCGCGGGTGATGCTGTCCGTGCTGGCCGGGGCCGGGTTCCCGCGCGGCGGCGGGGACGGCTCACCCGGCGTCGCGGTGTCCGTGCGCAGCCCGCTCGCCGGGACCGCGGTGAGCAGACCGTACGCCGTCGCCGTCCGGGACGCGGCCCGGTTGCTGGCCGGGGCCGGTCTCCGCGTGCGGCGCGCCGACCCGCCGTATCCGCTCTCGCTGGGGCTGACCGCCCTGCGGCACTGGACGGCCGGCACCGCCGTGGACGCCGCGGGCCTGGACCCGCGCCGGCTGGCCCGGCGCACCCGGGTGCACGCGGCCGTCGGGCGGCGGTTCCTGTCCGGCGTGCGCACCGGCACCGCACGGGAACAACTGCGCGGGCGGCTGGAGCCGTTCTTCGCCGAGCACGACGTGCTGCTCACCCCGGCGCTCGCCCGCCGCTCCCCGAAGGCCGGGCCGTGGCACGAGCGGGGCTGGCTGCGCAATGTGCTGGCCGACACCGCCTACTCACCGATGACGCCGCCGTGGAACCTGACGGGCTGGCCGGCGATGGCGGTCCCGTTCGGCACGCTGCCCTCGGGGGCGCCGTGCGCCGTGCAGTTGGTGGCGCGCCCCGGCTCCGAGGCGGTGCTGCTGGACGTCGCACAGCGGATCGAGGAGCTGCGGCCGTGGCGCAGGACCGCCGAACCGGCCCGGGAACGGGGCGAGTCGCGCACCGCTTGACGCGTACGGCGGTCGGCTCAGAGGTCCTTGTACTACATGATGTGCAGCGCGACCGGGCCGCGCCGGGGGTGCTCATAAGCCCGCGGCACGGCGCCGAGGACGGTGAAACCCAGTGAAGTCCACAGCGCCCCGGCGGAGTTGGACTCCACGACGGCGTTGAAGACCACGCCGCGATTACCGTCGGCCGCGACGGCGGCCAGGACGTGTTCGGCGAGGGCGCGGCCCGCGCCCCGGCCGGTCCGCTCCGGGTCGACCACGAAGCCCGCGCGGGCGCTCCGGGCGGGGCCGCCGTGGTCGGGGGTGAGGCAGGCGGAGCCGAGGGATCGCGCCGGTCTTGTCCTCGGCGACGAACACCCGGTTGGCCGGGCTCGTCCACAGCGCACGGTCCCCGGCACAGGTCTCGGCGGCGACGATGCGGTGTCAGAACGGCCGGATGCGCGGCCAGTCGCCGGCCACGGCTTCTCTGATCGGCATGGGCGTGCGTCTCACGCCAGCATGGGCGCGTGCGTCTCGTACGGGTCACGCCCATGCCGTCGGCGGACGGAGGGCCGGCGCGAGGCCGGTCCGCGGCGCCGGTCAGTCCACGCTGGGCAGGATGTGCGGCTCGGCGAGATCTTCCTCGTAGCCCGCGAGGCGGATGGGGGCGGAGCGAGCCCACACGTCCAGGCTGCCGAGGTCTCCGGGCCGCCGGCCCGAACGCTCCGCGCGCTCGCTGGTTCCCTGTTCGAGATTCGTCTTCTCCGGTGTCACCGCGCACTCCTTATGTGTCGGTCACCCTCGGGGCCCTTCAGCCACCGTGAGCCACGGCGCCTGGGTCCCGCTCGGGTATGGGTCAAGCAGGTCGGACGCGGTGGCGTCGGCAACCGAGGTCCGCTCCGGCCGTTGTGCACCGGCTCGCCCCGGGACGGACCGTGGGTGTGGTGGGAACCCTTCGGTGCTGTCCGTCTGCTCCAGATTAACCAAATGAGCGGCCCCCTGCTCGATGGGGCTGCAAAGAGCGGGTAACTATCTGGAGTCAAGCGTGTTGCTTGCGTGGCTTCGCGGCGATTTGTCTCCACGACGAGGACCGGAAATCACCCGTTCGGCCTACGTCTCGTCGTTCAGATCCCGTTGGCCGCGTCGAAAGCTGGCCATGATCTGCTGAGGTGCCGAACGGCTGTCTCGCGGGAGGACGGGCGCATGGAGCTGCGCAGTGTCGAGGAGCTGATGGACCTGTTGTACGCCTGCCGGGGCACCGCCCTCGCTCCGGCCGGGCCCGGCCGCCGTGTCGATGCGCACGAGCACGCCCTGCGCACCGCCGCGCTGCTGCGCCGGCGCCGCCCGGCCGACAAGGAACTCCAGGTGGCGGGCCTGGTGCGGGGTATCGGGCGGTTGCTGGGGCCGGGCCTGGGCACGGGCCCGGCCGAGCGTGCGGCCGACGCGGTCGGCCCGCTGCTGGGCGCCCGCGTGGCCCGGCTGGTGCGGGCGACGGCCGCCGACGGACCGGACGAGGACGCGGCCGCCCTGCGCCAGGCCGCCGAGGAGGCCCTGACCGACGGCTCCGACGCGGGCGTCCTGGAGGACTGGCGCACGCTCCTCGGACTGCTCGCGGCGCGCGACTCGCGCCTCGGAGCCGTCGACTGACGGACTGCCAGGAGAGGTCCCGGCCTACCACTTGCCCGGCGCGTAGTCCTTCAGGAAGACGCCGTACAGGTCCTCGCCCGCCTCGCCGCGCACGATCGGGTCGTAGACGCGGGCCGCGCCGTCGACCAGGTCGAGCGGGGCGTGGAAGCCGGCCTCGGCGAGGCGCACCTTGTCGGGGTGCGGGCGTTCGTCGGTGATCCAGCCGGTGTCGACGGCCGTCATCAGGATGCCGTCCTTCTCGAACATCTCCTGGGCGCTGGTGCGGGTGAGCATGTTCAGGGCGGCCTTGGCCATGTTGGTGTGCGGGTGGCCCGCTCCCTTGTAGCCGCGGTCGAAGACGCCCTCCATCGCGGAGACGTTCACGATGTACGTCCGCCGGGCCGCGGCGGCGGCCATCGCCGGGCGCAGCCGGCTGATCAGGATGAACGGCGCCGTCGAGTTGCACAGCTGGACCTCCAGCAGCTCGACCGGCGTGACCTCCTCCACCGTCTGGATCCAGCTGTTGGTGTCGTGCAGGTCCGGGACGAGGCCGCCCGCGTCGATGGCGGTGCCGGCCGCGATCCGCTCCAGGGAGGCCGAGCCGGACACCAGGGCCAGGCCGGTGACGTCCTGGGCGGTGAGCGCGCCCGGGCCGGCCACCGGCAGCGCGGCGACCGCGCCGGAGCCGAAGGTGCCGATCACCTCGGCCGCGGGCAGCTCGCCGGCGGGCAGCGGGGCCGACTCGGCGGCGACCAGCTCGCTGTAGGCCTGCGGGGAGCGGCGTACGGTCTGGGCGGCGTTGTTGATCAGGATGTCCAGCGGGCCCTCGGCCGCGACCGAGTCGGCGAGGGCGACCACCTGGGCGGGGTCGCGCAGGTCGATGCCGACGATCTTCAGCCGGTGGATCCAGTCGGCGCTGTCGGGCTGCGCCTTGAAGCGGCGGATCGCGTCGTTCGGGAAGCGCGTCGTGATCGTGGTGTGCGCGCCGTCGCGCAGCAGCCTGAGCGCGATGTACATGCCGATCTTGGCGCGGCCGCCGGTGAGCAGGGCGCGCTTGCCGGTCAGATCGGTGCGGGCGTCGCGGCGGGCGCGGTTGTCGGCGGCGCACTTCTGGCACAGCTGGTGGTAGAAGTAGTCGACCTCGACGTAGCGCTGCTTGCAGACGTAGCAGGAGCGGGGGCGCCGCAGCACGCCGGCGATCGCCCCCTCCTCGGTGCGCGAGGAGGGCAGGATGCCCTCGGTCTCGTCGTCGATGCGCTGGGCGGAGCCGGTGGCCGTGGCCTCGGTGACCGCCTTGTCGTGGGCGGTCTTGGCGGCCCGGCGCTCCTGGCGGCGGCGCTGCTTGACCATGCGGTAGATGTGCGAGGTGGCCCGGCGCACCGCGATGGCGTCGGGGTGGTCGACCTCTATCCGGTCCAGCTCCTGGAGCACGTCGAGGCAGACGGCGAGGCGCTCGGGGTCGATGCCGGGGCCGTACCCGGTCCCGTCGGCCGGCTCGTACGCGGGCTCACCGCCCGGTGCGTACACCACCTCGTCCGTGGCCGTGGAGCCGTCGTCTGTCACCGTCATCGCGCTGCCGCTTCCCTGGTCGTCCACACGGCGCGTGAGTCGCGCTCGCTTTCGAACGGGGGATTTTACGGCAGCGGCGGGGCGTACCGCCAAACGCGCGGCGATCAAGGCGCGCAGACCGTGAGAAGGGTCTCCACCTCCTCGGACAGGGCGCGGGCCAGCCGGTTCAGGTCGGGTACGGCCTTGGCGTCGGCGACGAGTCCGTAGTGGACGCGGCCGCGGTAGGTGGAGACGGCGACGGCGAGGGACTGCCCGGGGGCGAGGGGGGCGAAGGGGTAGACGGCGGTGAGGGGGTGGCCGCCGAGCCGGAGGCCGAAGCCCGGCAGCGGGACGCTGGTGACGAGGATGTCGAACCACAGCCGGGCGGCCTGGCCGACCAGGGGGCCGCCGAGCCGGTGGCCGAGGGCGGGGACGTGGTCGGCGAGGAGGGCCACGGCGCCCGCGCCCCGGTCGGGTCCGGCGTCCTTGTTGCGGTCCATGGCGGTGCGTACGGCGGCGAGACGGCGCAGCGGGTCGGCGACGCCGACGGGCAGTTCCATCAGATAGCCGGAGAGCCGGTTGCCCTGCGGGTGGGCGGTGCGCGGGCGGCGCCGGGAGACGGGGATGAGGGCGCGTGGGGCGGCCCCCTCGCTGGAGTCGCCGCGCTCGTCGAGCCAGTTGCGCAGGGCGCCGGCGACGACCGCGATCAGCACGTCGTTGACGGTGCCGCCCACGGCCTTGCGCACCAGGTGCACGTCGTCGAGGTCGAGGACGACGCCGGCGGTGCGACGGGTGCCGGTGGGTTCGGCGGTGAGCGCGGGCAGGGAGCGGGTGGCGAGGGTGGAGCGGGCGACGGAGGCGCCGATGTCCAGGGCGCGGCTGACGTCGGCGAGCGCGCCGCGCACCAGCTCGGGCAGTCTGCGCACGTCGGGCAGGGCGCCGCGGGCGGGTTCGGCGGGGCGGGCGCGGCGCTCGGGCAGGTCGATCGGATCCATGATCGCGGCGGCGAGGCTCAGGGCGCGCAGGCCGTCGGCGAGGGCGTGGTGGAACTTGAACAGCACCGCGAAGCAGTCGCCCGCCTCGCCGGGCAGCACATGGGCTTCCCACGGCGGCCGGTTGCGCTCCAGCGGGCGCTGCATGAGCCGGCCCGCCGTCGCCTGGAAGTCGCGGGCGGGGGCGTGCAGCCGGACGTGGTGGAGCGGGTCGAAGCAGGGATCGGGTTCGCGGGTGGCGCCGCCGAGGGCGAGGGGCCGGCGCAGACCGTCGCGCAGGCCGTGCGGGAGGGGGTGGCGCAGGTCGAGGGGGCGCCAGATGTCGCGGATGCGCATGCGCAGTCCGGGGACGGCGGCGGCGCGGGCGGCGAGCAGGTCGGCGGCGTGCGCGGCGGCGGTGGCCGGGTGCGCGGTGAAGACGCCGAGGGCGCCGAGGTGCATGGGGTGGTCGGCGGACTCGATGTTCCAGAACGCCAGGTCGAGGGGAGCGAGTGGGTCGGAAGTCATGGCTTGCCTCGCGTCGGCGGTGAGTGAGTCTGCAGTCAACCGCTCTCGACCGATTACGGTCAAGCACGATCAGGATACGCACGGTGACATGCGGATGGCGTCCCGCCCCGTGATCCGCACCGGGCCCGCGGGGCGGGACGGGCGCTCAGCGCAGCGCGGGCGGCGCCGCCTGCGCCGACGTCCCCCAGGACGAGGGCCGCGGGCCGACGGTGTAGTGCAGGGTGCGCAGCGAGCGCAGTGCCCGGGTGGTGAGATACGTCCGCTCGTACGTCACTCCGTCGGCGCGCACCGTCTGGACGTACCGCGTGTCGTGGGAGGTGCCGGGCGCGGTGATGGTGAGGGCGCCGCGCGGGTAGTAGCGGCGGTCCAGCCTGAGGTCGACGCGGTCGAAGACGGGCGTGGACAGGCCCCAGGTGGGATAGCCGGGCTGCACCGGGTAGAGGCCGATGGACGACAGCACGTTCCAGGCCGACATGGTGCCGAGGTCGTCGTTGCCGGTCAGCCCGGTCGGCTCGTCGGTGAACAGGGTCAGCGCGGCGTGCACCACGTCGGTGGTCTTCCACGGCTGCCCGGTGGAGAGATAGGTGTAGGGGGCGAGCAGGTCGGGCTCGTTCTGCGGGTTGTACTTGTCGGTGTCGTAGTAGGCGTAGGGGCCGTTGACCCACACCTCGCGGGCCGTCTTCGCCGGGTCCTTCAGCAGCTGGCCGTAGGCGAAGAACTCGTCCAGCCGCTCGTTGGTGAGCCGTTCGCCGCCGATCAGGCGCACCACACCGGGCAGGTCCTGCGGCACCAGCCACTGGTACTGCCAGGCGGTGCCCTCGTGGAAGCCGACGCTCCGCGCCGGGCTCCACGGCCCGGTGAAGACGCCGGAGGTGTCGCGGGCGCGGAAGAAGCGCGTCGAGGGGTCGAACAGGTTGCGGTAGTTCAGCGACCGGGCGGCGTAGCGGTCGGCGTCCTCGCGGTGCCCGAGGGCGCGCGCCATCTGGGCGAGCATGGCGTCCGACAGGGCGTACTCCAGGGTCGCCGAGCCGCCGAAGGCGTAGTCGGAGTGGCCGGCCTTGGCCGGTTCGTGGCCCTGGATGTAGGGGGCGAAGCCGCGGGCGAGGTAGTCGGGGGCGGCGTCGCGGCCCACCGCGGGCGAGGTGGCCGGGGGCACCTCGTCGGCGTTGCGCCTGAGCGCCCGGTAGGCGCGTTCCTCGTAGCCCTTGAGCAGGCCGTGGTGGAAGGCGTTGGTGAGGAAGGGGGTCACCGGGTCGCCGGTCATGACGTTGGTCTCGACGGTGCCGTAACCCCACTTGGGCAGCCAGCCGCTCTCCTCGGCGATGCGGACGACGGAGACCGCCATGTCACGGGACTCGTGGGGGGCGAGCAGGGCGAGGAACTGGGCCTGGGTGCGGTAGGTGTCCCACAGCGACCAGTTCTGGTAGTAGGTGAACCCGTCGGCGCGGTGGACCCGCCGGTCCCAGCCCGTGTAGCGGCCGTCGGCGTCGCTGCCGACGTTGGGCGCGAGGAAGGCCCGGTACAGCGCGGAGTAGAAGGTGCGCCGGAGCGTGTCGGCGCCGCCGTGGGCCTGTACGTCGGCCAGCCGGTCCTCCCAGGCCCTGCGGGCGGCGGTGCGCACCGCGTCGAAGGGGCGGCCGCCCTCCGCGCGCAGGTTGCCGGCCGCGCCGGCCGGGTCCACGTACGACAGCGCGGTGGTGGCCTCGACGGTGCGGTCCTCGGTGGTGTCGAAGCGCAGGTAGGCGCCGCCGCGGCCGGTGCGTGCGCCGGGGGTGACGGTGGGGCCGTCCCAGGTGCCGTAGGCGGTGAAGGGCCGGTCGAAGCGGGTGATCGTGTAGACCGTGTAGGGCAGGGTGTCCTTGCAGAAGCCGCGGCCGGTGATCGCGGTGCGCACCGTGTGGTCGTCCAGGATCTCCACCGTGCTCGCGACCATCCGGTGCAGGGCCTGGCCCGCGTCGATGAGGACGTTGGCCTTGTCGGTGGCGGGGAAGGTGTAGCGCTGCACGCCGGTGCGGGTGGTCGCGGTCAGCTCCGCCCGGATGCCCGAGTCCAGGCCGACCCGGTAGTAGCCGGGGCTCGCCGTCTCGTCCTCGTGGCGGAAGCCGGCGGCGTACTTGGCGTTGTCGGTCTGCGTGATGTCGCCCGTGGTCGGCAGCACCGGCAGGTCGCCGCCGAGGCGGCACCCGACGCCGGAGAGATGGACCAGGGAGAAGCCGCGGATGCGGCTCTGGGTGTAGTCGTAGCCGGTGCTGTGGCCCGTGTCGGGCGACAGCTGCACCATGCCGAACGGCACGGCCGCGCCGGGGAAGGTGTTGCCTTCGTCGGCCGTTCCGATGAACGGGTTGACCAGGTCGGTGAGCCGGGCGTGACGCGGTTCGGCGGCCCGTGCGGTGACCGGGGCCGCGGACAGCGCGGACGCTGTCACCGCCCCCGCCAGGCACAGACGCAGGCGCCGGGTCCATCTCATGCGGGCAGTCCTTTGGAGGAGACGACGTTGCCTGCATGATCACGTCTGGCGGCCGGTGAGCCGGGCATCCCGGCGGTGTCGCGCGCCACGCGTCGCGCGGCAGTCGGCCGCCGAGGTCCGCTCGCTCGGGGTCGGCCGCCCGGTCCCGGCCGCGGAGATCCAAGTGGACCCGCGGCCTGCGGGGCGCGCACCATGGGGGCGTCGCTTCCGCGTCGTGCCGGCCCCGGCGACGCACCTCATCCGCGGAAGGGAAGTGGACCAGATGCCCAAGGTCTCCCGGGACACCGCCACCCAGGGCGGCGACTACGGCCCGGTCGTCGAGCAGTCCGAGGACCTGGAGCCGTACACGGTGGACTTCCGCAGCTTCCGCGAGGACGTCGACCTGACCCCGCTGCTCAAGGAACTGCCCGACGGCCGCTGCCAGTGCCCGCACTGGGGATACGTCTTCAAGGGCGAGCTGAGGCTGCGCTACCCCGACCACGACGAGGTGTACACGGCCGGGGAGGCCTTCTACGCCCCGCCCGGCCACGTACCCGTGCACACCGCGCCGGGCACCGAGTACGTGCAGTTCAGCCCGACCGACGAGGTGCGCCGGGCCAGCGCGATCACGCTCAACCACTTCCCGCCGCTGGCCGGCTGAGCGGGCCGCTCCCCCGGGTCCGCCTACGGCACCCGCTGCCCCTTGCCGAGGGCGATCACGCCGCCCTTGGACACGGTGTACAGCTCGGCGTCGCGCTCCGGGTTGACGCCTATGGTCGCGCCGGGCGGCACCTCCACGTTCTTGTCCAGCACCGCCCCGCGCACCACCGCGCCCCGGCCGATGTGGACGTTGTCGTGCAGCACCGAGCCCTGGACCACCGCCCCCGGATCGACCCGCACGCCCGGCGAGAGCACCGAGCGGGTGACCTGGCCGCGGATCAGGCAGCCCGCGCTGATGATCGACTCCCCGGCGATGCCGCCCGCGTTGAACCGGGCCGGCGAGAGCTGGTAGGAGTGCGTGTAGATCGGCCAGTCGCGGTTGTACAGGTTGAAGGCGGGGCGCTCGGCGATCAGGTCCATATGTGCGTCGTAGTACGCGTCGAGGGTGCCCACGTCCCGCCAGTAGCCCTGGTCGCGGCTGGTCTCTCCGGGCACGTGGTTGGCGCTGAAGTCGTAGAGCTGGGCCTCGCCGCGCTCGGTGAGCTGGGGCAGGATCGAGCCGCCCATGTCGTGCACCGAGTCCGGGTCCTCGGCGTCCCGGTGCAGCGCCTCGATCAGCGCCTTGGTGGTGAACAGGTAGTTGCCCATGGAGGCGAACACGCACTCCGGGTCGTCGGCGAGGCCCGGCGGGTCGGCGGGCTTCTCCAGGAAGCGCTCGACGGTCAGCCCGTCGGAGCCCGGCGTGATCACCCCGAAGGACGAGGACTCGGCGCGCGGCACCCGGATGCCGGCGACGGTCACCCCCGCGCCGCCCTCGATGTGCTGCCGCAGCATCTGCCGCGGGTCCATGCGGTAGACGTGGTCGGCGCCGAACACCGCGACGTACTCGGGCTGCTCGTCGTGGACCAGGTTGAGGGACTGGAGGATCGCGTCGGCGCTGCCCAGGTACCAGCGCGGGCCGAGCCGCTGCTGCGCGGGCACCGGGGTGACGTAGTTGCCGAGCAGGCTGGACATCCGCCAGGTGGTGGTGATGTGCCGGTCCAGCGAGTGCGACTTGTACTGGGTCAGCACGCAGATGCGCAGGATGTCGGCGTTGACGAGGTTGGACAGGACGAAGTCGACGAGCCGGTAGGTGCCGCCGAAGGTGACCGCGGGCTTGGCGCGGTCGGCGGTCAGGGGCATCAGGCGTTTGCCCTCTCCGCCCGCAAGGACGATTCCGAGGACCGAAGGTCCACCACGACGCATGGCCGCTCCCCTCACCCGGTTGCACCACTACTGCCCTGGTGCGCGGTCGGCTAAGCCTGCTTGCGGATCTCCTCGTACAGCTGCGCGGTGCGCCGCGCGACCGCGTCCCAGCCGAACTCCTCGACCGCCCGCCGCCGCCCGGCCTCGCCCATCCGGCGAGCGGTGTCCGGGTCGCCGAGCACCTCGTCCAGGGCGCGGGTCAGTCCCGCCTCGAAGTCACCGCCGATGCCGTCGCCGGTGTCGTCGCCCGTGTCCACGAGCACGCCGGTGCGGCCGTCCTCGACCACCTCCGGGATGCCGCCCACGCGGGAGGCCACGACCGGGGTGCCGCAGGCCATCGCCTCCAGGTTGACGATGCCGAGCGGCTCGTACACCGAGGGGCAGACGAACACGGCCGCGTGGGTGAGCAGCTGGACCACCTCCGGGCGCGGCAGCATCCGCGGCACCCAGTGCACGCCCTGCCGGGCCCGGCTCAGTTCCTCGTACAGCTCGCGGAACTCCCGGTCGATCTCCGGGGTGTCGGGGGCGCCCGCGCACAGCACCACCTGCACCCCCGGGTCGATGCCGCGCACCGCGCGCAGCAGATGGGGCACGCCCTTCTGGCGGGTGATGCGGCCGACGAACAGCACGTAGGGGCGGTCTGGGTCCACGCCGATCCGGGTGAGCGCGTCGGTGCCGGGGTCGGGCCGGTACAGGGCGGTGTCGATGCCGTTGTGGATGACGTGGACGCGGGCCGGGTCCAGGGCCGGGTAGCAGGCGAGGATGTCCTCGCGCATGGCCCCGGAGACGGCGACCACCGCGTCGGCGGCCTCGAACGCGGTGCGCTCGGCCCAGCCGGACAGGGCGTAGCCGCCGCCGAGCTGCTCCGCCTTCCAGGGGCGCAGGGGCTCCAGCGAGTGGGCGGTCACCACGTGCGGCACGCCGTGCAGCAGCTTGGCGAGATGCCCGGCGAGGTTCGCGTACCAGGTGTGGGAGTGGACCAGCTCTCGGTCCTGGAGGGCGGCGGTCATGGCGAGGTCGACGGAGAAGGTGCGCAGGGCGTCGTTGGCGCCGTCCAGGGCGCGCCAGGAGCGGTGGCGTACGACGCCCGCGGCGCGGTCGCCCGTGGAGGACTCGCCCCAGCAGTGCACCTCCAGGTCGACCAGGCGCCGCAGTTCCCGGGCGAGGAACTCGACGTGGACGCCGGCGCCGCCGTACACGTCCGGCGGGTACTCCCGGGTCAGCAGTCCCACTCGCACGCGCAACCCCCTGGGTTCTCGGCGGCCGGCCGCCGTGGCCGGTCCCCTTTCATGGTCACCCGGACGGGCCGCGCGGGGAAGAGCGCGGGACTCGTGCGAAACAACAGTCACCGCAGACCCCGCCACCGGGCACGCGGTAGTAGAGGCAGCAGCTGCGCCGCCGGAAGGCGAGGTCCGTCCCGTGCGCGGTGAGCGTTCCGGCGGCTGCGAGCAGGGGGTGGGCGAGGAGGTCCGCCGCCAGGGCACGGGCGCGGCCGGCGGCCGCGGGGTCGCCGTTCTCCCGCGCCCACCGGGCGAGCTGGCGGGCCGCTCCGGCCAGCGCCGAGGCCGCGTTGCCCCACAGCAGGCCGGCGGCCGGGCGGTGGCGGGCGCGCAGGGCCGCCGCCAGGGGCTCCAGGTGCCCGTGCAGGACGGTGTCGGCGAGCGTCGCCGGGTCGGCGGGCCGCTCGTGCACCTCGGTCAGCCACAGGTCCTCGGGCGCGCTGCCCGCCGGGTCCCAGCGCAGGAGGCACGGATCGAGGTCCGGGAGGCGCCCGTACCGCACGGCGCAGCCGAGCGCGACGGACCACAGCCGGGCGGCGAGGGCCTGGTGCGCGACCGAGGCGGCGACCCGGGGTTCGCGGGCGCCGATGCCGGCGGCGACCCGGCGGACGCGGGTGTCGAGCGGGTGCGGGGACGGAAGGCCGGGACGGGGGTGCGGGCCGGAGTCGGGGGCGGGGGTGGTGCGGTCGTAGGCCTGGGCGAGGGTGGGCAGCGGGCCCTGCGGGGGCGCGCCCGTGCGCAGGGCGAAGAAGCCGCCGAGGGGGGCGAGCGCGGCGAGTCGGGCGTCGAGGTGCACGAGGAGCAGTACTACCAACACCGGGCCGGCGGACGGGCCGCCGGGTGCGCGGGAGGACGCGGGGAGGTGCCGGGAGAGGGCTGTTTCCGGACGACCTTCGGAGATCCTGGGAGGCTTCCGCAGGGGGCGTACGGGGGTCCGCCGAGGGTCCCGGGACGGGAACCCCATCCTCCGTCGCCCACCCAGGGGAGGAGAGGGCAACAGGCGTACTCCATCGGCAGTATGACCCAATGCGTGCTCAGGGGGGACGACGGGAAGAGATCGGCGCGGCAGGCTGTCTGACCATGGAAGCCGACCGTTCGCCGCGCCGGGCCGACCGCCCCCGCCGCCCGCAGAGGAGCAGCCGATGAGCGCCCTCGCGTTGTCCGTGCTGCTGTCGTTCGTGTCCGCCGTGGCCTACGCGGGCGGCGCGATCGTGCAGGAGCGCGTCGCGGTCACCACCCCCGGCAAGCGGTACGCGCCGCTGCGCCGCGCGGCCTGGTGGGCGGCGGTGGCGCTGAACGGGCTGGGCGGACTGCTGCACGTGGTGGCGCTGGCCTACGGCCCGCTCAGCCTGGTGCAGCCGCTGGGCGCCCTCACCATCGTGTTCGCGCTGCCGATGGCGGCGCTCTTCGTCGGCCGCCGGGCGGGCGCCGCCGCGTGGCGGGGCGCGATCATGACGACGGCCGGCCTGGCCGGTCTGCTGTCGCTGGTGGGCGCCTCCCCCACGCAGTCGCTGAGCGCGGCGCAGCGGGTGGCCCTCGCCGTGGTCACGGGCGGCGCGCTCGCCGCGCTCACGGTCGCGGGCCGGGCTGCGCACCGGCATCCGGCGGTGCGCAGCGTGCTGCTGGCCGTCGGCGCGGGGCTCGCCTTCGGCATGTCCTCGGTGTTCACCAAGACGGTCGCGGTGGACTGGACGGACGGGGTCGCGGCGGCGGAGCTGCCGTCGCTGGCCGCGATCGCCGTGCTGGCCACGGCGGGCATGCTGCTGTCCCAGGCCTCCTACCGCGGCGGCGGTCTGACGGCGCCGCTGGCCACGCTGACCGTGGTGAACCCGGTGGCGGCGGCCGTGGTCGGCCTCACGATGTTCGGCGAGGGCTTCCGGTACGGGACGACGGGCGCCCTGCTGGCGCTCGGCTGCGGGGTGGTGGCCGTGGGCGGTCTGATCCTGCTCACCACCGAACGCATGGGGCGGACGACGCGGCCGGTCCGGGCCGGGGCGACGGGGGCGACCGGGGCCGCCGGAAAGGACGCGGCGGATCGGGCGGAGACGGCGGACGGGGTGGAGGCCGGGTGCTTCGACGAGCCACCGTCGGCCGCCGCGGCACCGGCCGGCGGGGTGCCGGCCGGCGCCGGGCCCGCGCAGGGACGGGTGCGGGCGGACGTGCCCGCCGGGGTGACGGTTGTGGAGGCGCCGACGAGTGCGGCGCCTGGGGGCGTGCCGGGGCGGGCGTTGCCCGCGGACGCCCGGGCGCGGGCGGCGTCCGTGGCGGGGCCGACCGGGACGGGGCACGCGGAGGCGCCCGCGGGGGCGGTGCCGGTGGTCGGGCCGGTGCGGGCGGTGTTCGCCGACCTCCCGTCAGCGTCGGTGCTCGCGGGCGGGATTCCCGCGCAGCTCGGCACTCCCGTGGACGGCGGCGGTCCGGGGCCCGCACGCGCGGCCTCCGGGGACGGCGCGCGCGGCACCGGACCGGAGGACCACGGCGAACCGTCCCCGAGCCCGGCGTCGCTCCTGGGCGAGGCGCTGCGCGCCGTGCCCTTCCGCATGGCCGCCTTCGTCCCGACGCCGACCACGGACCGGCACCGCCCGCGCGTCGGATCCTGACGGGCGTCGGCCGGGGGCCAGATGCCGAAGGCGACGCCCGCGAGCCCGAGACGGGGACGGGCATCGCCCGGAGACCAGAGGCCGAGGCGCGGCACCCGGACGTCGGATCACGACGGGAGACGCGGGCGGGCCGGAGACCCGGCCGGGCATCGGCCGGAGACCCAGCGGCCGACGGGCGTCGCCCGGGGCCGGGCGTGGACGCGCATCGCCCGAGGGCGGACGCCGGCCGCCCTCACCCGTGCCTCAGATCCTGACGCCGCCGGCACGGAGATAGGCGAGCGGGTCGATGTCCGAGCCGAAACCGGGCCCCGTGCGCACCTCGAAGTGCAGATGCGGGCCCGTCACATTGCCCGTGGCGCCGGAGCGGCCGATGCGCTGTCCCGCGCCGACCGTCTGCCCGGTGCGCACCGAGATCGCCGACAGATGCCCGTACTGGGTGTAGCGGCCGTCGGCGTGCCGGATGACCACCTGGTAGCCGTAGGCGCCGCCCCAGCCGGCGCTGACCACGTGGCCGGCGGCGGCCGCGTGCACCGAGGTGCCGGTGGGCACCTCGAAGTCGACGCCGGTGTGGTAGCCCTTGGACCAGTGGGAGCCGCTCGCCCGGTAACCGGTGCCGACGGAGGCCCGCACGGGGGCGACGAGGGCGTGCTCGGCGGTGTGCGACGTCCCGGCGTGGCTCGTCCCGGACCGGGTCGCGGGCTTGGCCCTGGTCTTCAGCTTCGCCGCCTCGGTTCTCGGCCTGCTCTGCGTCTTCGGCTCGGCGTGCTTCCTCGGCTCGGCGGCCGGGCGGGTGGCGGTGGAGCCGCCCTGGTGCGGCGCGGTGTGCGTCGAGCGCAGCGAGAGACGCTGGCCGGGCATGATCAGATCGGGGTCGTCGCCGACGGTGGCGCGGTTGGCCGCGTACAACTGGTGCCAGCCGCCCCGGACATGCTGGTCGTCGGCGATCCCGGAGAGGGTGTCGCCGCGGACCACCGTGTACATCTCGGCGGTGCCGGCCCGCGACTGCGGGGTGGTCTGCGGCCGTACGTCGTGCGCCAGACTCCGCTTCTGCGGGGCGCTCTTGGCGCTCTGGGTGTGCACCGGCCGGGTCGCCGCGCTGTCCGGGTGGACGCCGGGGCCGCCGCCGCGGGTCAGTCCGGCGCGCACCGAGCACACCGGCCAGGCGCCGGGCCCCTGCCCGTCGAGCACCCTCTCGGCGACCGCGATCTGCTGGTCCCGGGTGGCGAGGTCGGCGCGCGGCGCGTACCGCGGGCCGCCGTAGGCCGCCCAGGTGGAGCCGGTGAACTGCAGTCCGCCGTAGAAGCCGTTGCCGGTGTTGATGCTCCAGTCGCCGCTCGACTCACAGGCCGCCACCTTGTTCCAGGTGGACGCGTCGGCCGCGTGCGCGACGCCGGCGCCGATCAGCGGGATGGCCATTCCGGCGCCGCCCGCCGTGACGGTGAGGGAGGCGCGGTTGATCCTGTTCGGCTGGTACCGGCGGTGCCGGCCGCGTGCGGCCATGTCTGAAGCCCCTTCGCCCTGCGTCAGGAGCGGCAAAAGTAGACGCCGCCAACGAGCCGCGACAAGAGGGCTATCGGCCGCATTGAGCCTCAAGTGGCCGGTAAGGGGCTTTGGTTGGCCGGTTCGTCCGGTTCGGCCGGATAGCGGGGTGGGTACCGGGCCGCACGGTCCGGCCGGTCCGCGCTGAGGCGCTGGGGGTGTGCGCTACGTATGGAAGGGTCCACGGGACCTCGAGCCGGACCGCGCCCCGGTCCGGGTGCCGGGCGGCGGACCGGTACGGATGTGCGCTCGCCGTACCGGCGCGCCAGGATGGTCGAAGACGTCCCAGCCGATGATCCACCGGATTCCCAAGGAGCAGGCGGTATGAGCACTACAGCCCAGATCGGCGTCACCGGGCTCGCGGTCATGGGCCGCAACCTCGCCCGCAACTTCGCACGCAACGGCTACACGGTCGCGCTGCACAACCGGACGGCGTCGAGGACGCACGATCTGGTGAAGGAGTTCGGGCACGAGGGCGAGTTCATTCCGACCGAGGCCGCGAAGGACTTCGTGGCGGCGCTGGAGCGGCCGCGCCGACTGGTGATCATGGTCAAGGCGGGCGATCCGACGGACGCGGTGATCCAGGAGTTCGCCCCGCTGCTGGAGCCCGGCGACATGATCATCGACGGCGGCAACGCGCACTTCGCCGACACCCGGCGGCGCGAGCGGGAACTGCGCGAGCAGGGCATCCACTTCGTCGGCACCGGCATCTCGGGCGGCGAGGAGGGCGCGCTGCACGGGCCGAGCATCATGCCGGGCGGCTCGACGGAGTCGTACGACTCGCTGGGTCCGATGCTGGAGAAGATCTCCGCGAAGGCGGAGGACGGCGCGCCGTGCGTGACGCATGTGGGCCCGGACGGCGCGGGCCACTTCGTCAAGATGGTGCACAACGGCATCGAGTACGCCGACATGCAGCTGATCGGCGAGGCGTACCAGCTGCTGCGGGACGTCGCCGGCTACTCCCCCGCGCAGATCGCGGAGATCTTCCGCACCTGGAACACCGGGCGGCTGGACTCGTACCTCATCGAGATCACGGCGGAGGTGCTGTCGCACGTGGACGCGGCGACCGGCAAGCCGTTCGTGGACGTGGTCGTGGACCAGGCCGAGCAGAAGGGCACGGGCCGCTGGACGGTGCAGATCGCGCTCGATCTGGGGGTGCCGGTGTCGGGCATCGCCGAGGCCGTCTTCGCGCGGTCGCTGTCGGGCCACGCGGCGCTGCGGGAGGCCTCCCGGGGCCTGGCGGGGCCGAAGGCCGCGCCGCTGCCGGAGGCGGAGGCGGCGGCCTTCGCCGACCGGGTGGAGCAGGCGCTGTACGCGTCGAAGATCGTGTCGTACACGCAGGGCTTCCACGAGATCGCGGCGGGCAGCGAGGAGTACGACTGGGACATCGACCTCGGGGCGATCGCCTCGATCTGGCGAGGCGGCTGCATCATCCGCGCGGCCTTCCTGGACCGGATCCGCACGGCCTACGACGCCCGGCCGGACCTGCCGAGCCTGCTGTCCGACGAGACGTTCGCCCAGGAGATCGCGGCGGCGCAGGACGACTGGCGCGAGGTGCTGGTCGCGGCGACGCGGCAGGGCGTGCCGACGCCCGGCTTCGCGGCGGCCCTCGCCTACTACGACGCCCTGCGCGCCGAACGTCTGCCCGCCGCCCTCACCCAGGCCCAGCGCGACTTCTTCGGCGCGCACACCTATCGGCGGGTGGACCGCGAGGGCACGTTCCACACCCTGTGGGGCGGGGACCGGTCCGAGGTGGGTGCGTAAGAGACGCGGCGGGGCCGCTGCCGGGCAGGCGGGCGTGGCGGTGCGGCCGCGTGGTCGGCCGCACCCGCCGTCCGCCTCACCGGCCGCCCTCCTCGCCGGACGCCCACCGACCGGCCGTGTGCCTCGGGTCCCTCAGGTCAGCGGCGGTCCCGGTTCCGGGGTGGGGGTCGGGTCCGGGCCCGGCGGGATCGGGGACGGGGGCGGCTCGGGGGTCGGGTTGGGGGGCGGCGTCGGGACCGGGCCAGGCGGCGGCACGGGAGCCGGGGGCGGGGTGGGCGCCGGCGGCGGTGTCGGCTCGGGCGGCGGTGGCGGTACCGGCGTCGGCGGTCCTGGCACCGGGGGCGGCTCGGGGGCCGGGTGCGGTGCGGGCGTGGGGACCGGGTCCGGGTACGGCTGCGGCGGATCGGGCGTGGGCGCGGGATCCGGGTGCGGCTCCGGAGGCTGCGGGCCGGGACCCGGGGTGGGCCCGGGCGGTACGGGGTCGGGGTACGGGTTCGTCATGCTGTCCTCCCGCCAGTCGGTCGGCCTCGGCTCTGGACTACTCCCCCGCCTACCCGGCACCCGCACGGCCAGTCACCCGGGGGCAGGCATGCGCAACCCGCCCGGCCCCCGGACCGGGCGGGTGGGTGGAGGCCGCGGGTCAGGCCGGGAGAACGGCCTGCGGGCTGCGCT
Source organism: Streptomyces sp. NPDC093260 (assembly GCF_040683715.1). Lineage (NCBI taxonomy): Bacteria > Bacillati > Actinomycetota > Actinomycetes > Kitasatosporales > Streptomycetaceae > Streptomyces > Streptomyces sp. NPDC093260. The sequence goes on along the minus strand of NZ_JBFBEK010000012.1, from coordinate 179,697 downwards.
GCTGGTCCGTGCCCGGCACCGGGGCGGACGGGTCGGCGCCCAGGGCCACGATCCTGTTCTCCGCGTCCACGTGCACGACCCGCGGCTTCAGCGCCCGTGCCTCGGCGTCGGTCACCTGCGCGTAGCTGATGAGGATCACCAGGTCGCCGGGGTGCACGAGGTGCGCGGCCGCACCGTTGATGCCGATGACGCCCGAGCCGCGCTCGCCCTCGATGACATAGGTCTCCAGCCGGGCCCCGTTGGTGATGTCCACGATGTGGACCAGTTCACCGGGCAGCAGATCGGCGGCGTCCAGGAGGTCCGCGTCGATCGTCACCGATCCCACGTAGTGCAGGTCGGCCTGGGTGACGGTGGCGCGGTGGATCTTGGACTTGAACATTGTACGGAACATGGAGAAACTCCCGGTTTGTCTGCTCCCTGCCTGCCTTTGCAGGTCAGGGGCCGTGTCCGGAGGCTACAACCATCTGCGTCTTTGGTCAGCTGTCCCCAGGTGTTTCAGGACTCACACTGACCTATTGCTGACTTTTCCAACGCACCGCCAGGTCGGCGTCGAGGCCCCATTCAGTCCTTGACTTCCGTGCGCTGACGACCTAGGCATCTCGCTGATGACCGGGGTGCAGTCGTCGATCCAGACGCAGCCCGCCTGGATCTCGCGGCTCGCGCGCCCGACACTGAAGACATTGGTCGGCCAGCCCCGTATACGGTGTCGTTGGCGACCCGGGTGCCTCGTCCTCACTGGCGAACGGCAGGCAGGCCAGAGCGGGGCTGAAGACAGCCACTCGTTCAGGTCGGAAAGTGCCTGAGTACGCCGAGACGCTGCAGCTCCACGATGTGCTCTGCCGCTCGCCGTGGTGCTTCCCCGCCTGTCACCAGCACACCAGCCTCGATGTTGCGCCGAACCGCGGACTCGGTCAGGTTGGCGCTGCCGAGAAAGAGGGTGCGGCGATCGGCGACCGCGAGCTTGGCGTGCTGGCGTGAGCCCGCCTGTTCGGCCGGGTTCCGGTCCCATACCCACAGAACCAGCCCGGGCACGGAGGCGAACGCGTCGGCGGGTTCCTTTCCCGAGAGAAGTCCGCCGGAGCCTGCCAGTGTCTCGACCACGACGTGTATCTCCACGCCCCTGTCCGCAGCCGTCCTCAGGGCTCGGGTCAGTGCCGGATAAGGACGGGCCGCGTACGTCATGGCCAGCAGTTCGTGTTGCACCCCGTTGATGACCTCGATGAGAACCTGGGCTGTGGCGCGCACCGGCACGGCCGGTGTCGAGGGGCCACTCCACACCGTGCGGACCCGGACCGTGTCCCGGGCCAGTCGCCGGGCGGCGACATAGCCGCGCACATAGGCAGCCGCCTCGGCGGGCGGCACCGACTCCGACTGCATCGCGTCGCAGAGTCGCGCGACGGCCTCGCCGACTCCCGGAGTCGCCAGTTCGGTCAGTATCCGTTCCCTGGAACGTGCCTGGGCCAGCAGGCCGGCGAGGTCCTTGCTCCGGGAGAGTCCGAGGGCCGCGACGGCGGCCTCGGCAGCGGCCTCGAACGCGGGTCGGCTCACGGCAGCAGACCGGTCGGCGTCAGCACCGGATCCTTGTCTCCCGCCAGCGGGACGAGGAAACGACGGTCCAGGAACCTGTTGCCGCGTTCGCACGTGGTTTCCGACACGAACAGGCAGACATGGCAGGCGGCTCCGTGAAGGAAGTCGGCCGGGTCGTGCGGCAGGCGTTCGGCGCAGAGCGGGTCGGCCGAGCAGTGACCGGCATCCGCCAGAGCGCGGCGCACGATCCGGTCGAACTCCCGCTCCTCGGCGAGGGAGACGAGACCGCCCAGAGTGCCCTCGGAATCCGGAACCGCGGTGTAGATGAGAATGCCGGTCCGCGGGTTGTGCTCGTCTCCCGCGTAGATCCGTTCTGCGAGCGAGGCGGAGTTGTAGCCGCACTCCAGCGCGATGGTGCGGATGAGTAGATGGGAGAGGGTGTGCAGCGCGATGTACCGTGCTCCGGGCCAGCCGTAATAGGGATCGAAGTCGCTGGTCTTGCGGTCCGACTTCCGGTTGGAGCGGAACCGCGCGTATGCCTCCCGGTGCGCTTCCATCTGTGCGGACTTGTCCATGCGCATGACCCATTCGGCCATCAGGTCGTCCCGCACACGCAGGAAGACGCCCTCGCCGCGCACCTCGCTGGCCGGCACCCAGTTCCGGACCCCGCGGGACAGCTCGACACGCGTGGCGATCTCCGGCGATTCCGGGTCGGGCGCGTCGAGTCGGGTGAAGCCGATCAGCGCCCGCGCCTCGCGCAGCCGTTCGACCTGCCGTAGGTCGGCGAAGAACTCGCTCAGAAGGGCCGGGACCGGGATCTGGCGCAGTGCGAAGTCGTCGCTGGGTGCGGGGACGGGCCCGGAGAGTGCTTCCCATTCGGGTCCGAAGAGGTCGGCTTGGACGTCGGGTGCGGAGGGAGCCGGTCCGGCCGTCCCCTGCTTGCGGGCTGTGATCGCCGCGACCACCGCGTCGGCGTCGAACTCCTTGAGGAAGGCGAACTTGGGCATGCGCGCCATGAAGTCGAACTGCACGCGGTCCTCGATGAGTTCCAGGTCGGGCCAGTGGTCGTCGAGGAGCTTGTCGATGTCTCCGCCCTGTGCCTTGGGCAGGGCCAGGGCACTGAGGGTGAGCGGGAACCACTGGTTGGACGCTCCCGCCACCATCAGGACCGGCTCCTTCTCGCAGCCGTTCGGCTCGTAGGTACCGAGGTGCGGGTGCCGTCCACGGCACGAAGGCAGGTTACGGCGGCCCCGCTCGCCCATGGCTTCCCTGATGTTGCGCTTCACGCCGCAGGCGACGCACTCGATGGTCACGTTGGCGGCCTGGTTGCCGCCGTGGTCCTTCATGCGCAGTTTGGGGCGCGGAGTCTTGCCGCAGGCTTGGCCGTGGTGGACGTACGCGGTGTAAGGGAACTCGTCGAGATGGCCGGCGGTGCAGACCAGCGTGAAGCGGGCGGCCACGGCGAGTGGTTTTCCCCGCTTGCAGTCGTGGACGAACTTCGCCTCGTGCGGTGCCCGTGGGTTGGAGTTGACGAAGTCGAACTCCCCTGAGTCGATGGCGGCCAGGACGTTGCACGCGGTGCAGCGCAGCCACTGCGGGAAGGGCGTGACGGGCACTCCCACCCCCTGGGCCGCCCAGCCCTTGGGGTCAGTGTCGGCGCCCTCGAGCCAGGGAGCGGCGCGCAGCTGCTCGACCTGTCCGCGCCCGTAGCGCTGCAGGGACCGGTTGACGGCGGCGCGGAGCCGCGGCTCGTCGATGTCGTAGTCGGTGACCCCGGAGTGGCTCCAGGAATCGAGACCCCGGATGAGCACCGAGAAGTTGGGCAGGTCGACGAGGGCGCCGACACCAGCGGTGAACATGAGGTGGCTCGGGCGTACGGCACCGACCCTGCGGTTGCCGCCATGGGTGCTCATCGCTGCGCCTTCCTGACCGTGTCGGCCGTGACGGGGCCGTACTCGTCGCTGTCCACGGTGGTCGCCGTGTCGGGGTCGGTGTCGGTGTCGGCCCCCGAGGCGCCGAACGACCAATCGGGTCCGCCGCCCGAGGGTTCCTCCAGGAACGCTCCCCCGCCGGGCAGGAGCAGGTTGATCTCGTTCTCCGTCTCACGCATCGACATGCCGACGGTGAGCTCGGTCCACCGGGACCCGTCCGCCCGCCTCAGCAGTCCGTTCACGACGGTCGTCTTGTGCTTCTCCTTGCGGTAGCCGAGCGCCGAGCTGCTCTCGTCGCGCTTGCGGCGCCATTCGTCCTTCAGCCGGTCCAGCCGTTCACTCAGGTACTGGCGGGCCCGGTCGCGTCCCACCCGTTCGGCGCGTTCCAGGAGCCGCCGTTCCACGTCCTGCGCGAGCGGTCCATCGAGGTCCACGTGGTGGGCGTCGAGGTTGCGGGAGGTGTCGTAAGCCGCGTGCCGCAGGGCGGCGACGTAGGTGGCGGCGACGCCCCGGTCGAGTGCCCGGCGGGTGTACGGGGTGACGGAGAGGGCCTCCACCTGGCGGTAGAAGGTGGCGTGGTAGTGCTCGAAGTCCTCGTAGTGTGCGAGGTCGCGGGGGCGCGACCAGTTGTAGAGGGTCACGACCAGGCCGGGACGTGCGGCGTCACGGCCGACCCGGGAGGACGCCTGGATGTACTCGGCGGTGTTCTTGGGCTGACCGACGACCAGCATCAGGCCGAAGCGGGAGACGTCGACACCGACCTGCAGCATGGAGGTGGCGAGGACCACGTCCACGGCCTGACGGACGGTCGGGGTCATGGAGGCACGGGGTTCGCGCTTCTCCTTCACTGCGGCCGCGTACTCGCGCAGGAGGGCTCGGCGTCGGACCGAGGTGTCGCGCTCGGGGTCGAACTCGATCTCCAGTCGCTTCAGGGCGGCGCCGATGTCCGCCGAGGAGATACGGGAGGTCAGCTCCTGGATGCTGAGCATTCCCGCTCTGCTCACGATGCGGTCGGACAGCGTGTCCTGGCCCTTGCGGCTGCCGTTGGCCCGCACACGGGTGGTGATGTCGTCGTCCATGTACCGCCGCATGCCGGCGAGCTCACGCGTCGCATTGAAGTAGCCGACGAGGGTCATGTACGGGTCCGCCGGCCGGCCGTAGTCGTCGAAGAGCTGCTGCCCCGCGAGCAATAGGATCTCCGCGACGCGGATCTCGGCCGCCTTCAGACGCGTGCCGTGCGCGCACACGCCGAGATAACGACGGCCGGGGTTGTCCCTGCTCAGCTCCGCCTGCCGGGAGAAGAACGTGTCGCCGACGTCGAGCACTTGGGGCGGGAAGACGGCGACCTCGCGGCCGAAGACACCGCGCACCTGGTCGGCGGCCCGCTTGGTGGTCGCGGTGGACGCGACGATCTTGGGACCGGTTTCCCGGCGCCGTCCGTGGGCGTCGGTGAAGCTCCACGTGCACAACTGGTCGATGGCGGCTTCGAAGAGGCCGACCGTGGTGCCGAGAGCCCCGGATATCAGGTGCAGCTCGTCCTGGATGATCAGGTCCGGCGGCCGCAGACGGGTGACGGGCTGGGCGGTGACACCGGGGAGGTCGCCCCTGGCGTTGTGCCGGGCACCGCAACCGGTCTTGGCGTCCAGGTCGTCATGGCGGTAACCGTGGCGGGGGCACAGGTCGGTGACCTTGCCGAACAGCAGGCCGGCGTAGCCGTTCCACGGGAGCTGGGCGAACTTGTCGACCGTGGCGATCAGCAGCGAGGGCGCCAGCCGGTAGATCTCCTCGTCGACAGTGAGGGCGGGAATGCCCTCGCCGGGCGCCTCGCGGCGGGAGAAGGGGCAGCGGTCCTCCCCCTCACCGCGCGGGCAGTACAGCAGTATTCGGCGGCGTCCCTCGTCGTACTCCATGTTGGAGCGCGCGGTCAGTCCGCTGCCGCACCAGGGGCAGGTGAGGACCTGGAGGACGCGGGCGTGCTTGTCGCTGGCGTTCTCCTTGGCTTCGGCGATCTGTTCCTTCGCTTCCTCGAACCAGTTCGGCGAGACGGAGGTGCCCACCCAGAGTCCGATGCGGAACGGGGTGGCACCCCAGCGCCGGTCTCGCGCGAACTCGTGGCGGCGCAGGACTTCACAGGCGCTCACCAGGGCGGCCGCGCGCTGGAACTGCTGGGCTGTCAGGAGCCGCAGGGTGTAGCGCATGAGGACGCCCACCCCGGCCTCGCCGCTGCGGGCCTCGGCTCCCGAGCCGATCGTGCCCTGCAGGCGCCGCAGCGCGAAGGTGTAGGCGGCCAGGCCCAGATACGCCTCGGTCTTGCCACCACCGGTCGGGAAGAACAGCAGATCGACGAGGGCTTGGCGGCCGGTGCCGCGATGCGGGTGTCCGGGCTCGGTGAGTGAGGCGATGTTCAGCAGGACGAAGGCGAGCTGGAACGGACGCCAGCTGGCCGCCGCCTTGCCCTTGCCGTGGACCTCGGAGTGGGCCTCGCGGTAGGAGAGGTGGTCGTTCTCGCGGCCGGCCCGGGCGGCTGCGATGGCGGTGTTGCGTCGCTGCAGGGCCATGGCGCGGTTGGCGAACCGGAAAGCCGTCAGGGCGGTGTCGTCGGCCACGAGCCGGTCGATGCCGAGAGTGATGCGGTCGCACACCTCAAGTGCCTGCTCGATCGCGACCTCGGCTGACTCGCGCAGGTCGGCGGGGAGCGAGCGCGCGGCGTGGCGCTGCCGTTCCAGCCAGGCGGCGTACCCGTCGGCCAGCGGAGCGAGGGCCGCGCTGAGTTCGGCCCGGCGGTCGGGCACGGCGAGCGCCGCCAGTTCGTCCATGCCCAGCTCGAGCCCCTGGAGCAGGTCCTGCTCCTCCGGTGACGGCGCGGTGGTGGCTCTCACGTCGTATTCGGGGAGCCAGACGGTGGTCAGGCGGTGGGCGTTGCGCTCGCCCTCACGGACGTGCGCGTGGACGGCCACATTGCGGCCCTTGGCGTGGCTGAGGCTGTCCCGATACAGGAGGCGCAGCCGTCGCTCCTCGGCGTCTTCCGGTACGTTGCCTTGGCCGGGCGTGTCAAGCGGATCGTCGACCGGCAGGAAGACCGCGGCCTGCTCGTCGGGAAAGGCGGTGACGTCGATCTCGGTCTGGAAGAGCCAGTGGGCGTCGCGTGCGTCCCGGCTGTCCGGCTGCCGGTTCACCAGCGCCAGCTCGACGATGCGCAGGTCTTCTGCGCCCGTACGGCCGGTGTGCCGGCGTACCTGGACGTCGAGGACCACGGCGTCGCCGTCGAGTTCGACGGCCCGGTCGGCTCCGCCGGTCACGTCGATGTCCACCAGACGCTCGACGGGCTCGCGCGACCAGACCCTGCGGGTCGTGCCCCGGTCGGTGGCCTCCTCCGACTGCGTGTAGCGTCCCCAGCGGACGGTGGCGCTGAGGGTGCCGACGGAGGCCGGGACGGTGAAGGACAGCCCCATGGAGGACGCCCAGATGTGTCCGGCGGCCTGCGGGCTCAACCGGTCCTGCAGATCACTGTCGTCGCCCTCCTGCTCGTCACCCGACTCGCCGTCCGCGCTCTGAGCGGCCGCGCGGGCGATGCGGTCGGTGGTGACGGCCTGGGGGCGCGGGCCGAGCATGCCGACGAGGTACCGGTCGCGTGGCCCGGAGGAAGCACTCGGCAGGGTCTCCGTCTCACCGTCCCAGGGACCCAGCAGATCCCGGCGGACATAGCTCACGAGTGCGTCCCTCACCGCGTAGGAGTCCCCGGGCAGGAACGTCTGGGGGACTTCGTCGAGCGGGTGCGGTACATCGGCCTGGGCCGGCATGCGGTGGGTCCTTTCGGACGAGTCCGTTGGAGTACGGGCGTGCGCCGATGGTGTGACGGCATCAGAAATATAGATCGTTGACTGAGTTCACACAACGATTATGGGCAGTCCCGTCGCTCAGTATCGGCATCAGTCTTTAGGCTGTTGCACGCCCACCGCCCGCCTGCGATCCGAGGACGCCCATGCCCCGTCTCGCCCTCGCCGACGACTTCGTCGCCGATCTGATCTCCTTGCAGAGACCGGTCCAGAAGGAGGTCAACGACGCGATCCAGATGTTCCGGAGCCTGACCGTGCCTCAGCTCCATGCCAGCAAGGGGATGCACCTGGAGAAGCTCGAAGGGGCGCGCGACCCCCGGATCCGCACCATCCGGATCACCAGGTTCTACCGGGGGGTGCTCCTCGCCCCGGACGACGGCAGCGAGCTGTACACGCTGCTGCGGGTCGCTCCGCACGACGAGGCGATCAGCTGGGCCTGCAAGCGTGCCTACTCGGTCAACGGCGCCACCGGCGGCCTCGAGGTCCGCAACGTCGAGGCGCTCGAACAGATGGAGACCTACTTCGAGACGAAAGCGCTCGAAGCCCCGGGTCGGCTCTTCGCCGAGCACTCCGACACTGTGCTGCGCGACCTCGGCATCGACGAGCAGGTCCTGCGACTGGCGCGCGTATGCGTCACGGGCGACGATCTGGCGGTCATGGCGCCGCCCATGATGCCCGCCGACCAGTACGAGGTGCTGGAGTACCTGGCGGCCGGCTACTCTCCCGAGGACGTCTGGGAGCAGCTGATCGCACCGCGCGGGCAGACGGTACGCACGGCCGAGGACCGGCCGGCCGTCACCCTCAGCGAGGCGATCCGCAACACACCCAATCGCATTGTCGAAGTGACCGGCCCCGGTGAGCTCGAGCGCATCCTCACCGAGGACTTCACCCGCTGGCGCGTCTTCCTGCACCCTGCTCAGCGCCGGTACGCCTACCACCCCGGCTTCAACGGACCGGCCCAGATGACGGGCGGCCCCGGCACCGGTAAGACCGTCGTCGCCCTCCATCGCGTACGGCATCTGCTGCGCTCCGGGCGCGAGGGTGACCGCATCCTGCTCACCACCTTCACCAACGCCATGGCGGCCGCCCTGCGGGACAGCCTGGCCTTGCTGCTCGGGGACGCCGACGCCCATCTGCTCGACCGTGTGGACGTCACGACGGTGGACTCGTTGGCCGCGCGGGTCATACGCGAGGCGCGGGGCAGCTCACCGAAACCGCTGTCGGCGGCGGCCGAGAAGAGTGCCTGGACCCGTGCCGCGGCGCGCGAGGACCTGCCCTGGTCGGAACGTTTCCTGTCCCAGGAGTTCCGCAACGTCGTCCTGGCCCAGGGATTGCGCACGCCTGAGGAGTACCTGCGGTGTGTGCGCCGGGGGCGCGGCACTCAGGTGGGGCGGGTGCAACGCGCGCGGCTCTGGCGGGTCATGGAACGGTTCACCGGGGATCTGGCCTCGCGCGACTCGGCTACGTACACCATGCTGTGCGACCAGGCCGCCCGCATCCTGGCCGAGAAGGGGCCGCGCTACCGTCACGTCGTGGTGGACGAGGCGCAAGACCTGCACCCAGCCCAGTGGCGGGTGCTGCGCGCCTGCGTCGCTCCGCAGTCCGACGACCTGTTCCTCGTCGGCGATCCCCACCAGCGCATCTACGACTCCCGGGTCTCGCTGCGCTCGCTGGGCATCGACGTGCGCGGACGAACGTCCCGCCTGCGCGTCAACTACCGCAGCACCGAGGAGATTCTGCGCTGGTCGGCGTCCCTTCTCGACGGTCAGCCGGTGGGCCGGCTCGGTGAGGACGACGACGAGGACGGCGGCCGGGACTCGCTGCGGGGCTACCGCTCCGAGCTGCACGGACGCACACCGGTGGCCCGGGGCTACGCCAGCCAGGACGAGGAACTGCGCGCACTGGTGGCACAGATCCGGACCTGGGTCGACCAGGACGGGATCCAACCGTCCGACGTGGCGGTGTGCGCCCGGTTCAACACCGTGGTCGACGCGGTCATCGCGCGTCTGCGCCGGGAGGGCGTCCCGGCGGTCGCGGTCAAGGACGACCCGGGGCCGGAGGTGTCGGGTGTGCGTGTGGCGACGATGCACGCGATGAAGGGGCTGGAGTTCCGCTGCGTGGCCGTCGTGGGCGTGACGTCGAGCGTGCTTCCCTTCGCTCCGCAGGTGACGCCCGCCGACGAGGACGCCGTGCAGCACCGTTCGGACCTGCTGGCCGAGCACTGCCTGCTCTTCGTCGCCTGTACGCGGGCGCGCGATGCGCTGGCGGTCTCCTGGAGCGGCGAGCGGAGCCGCATGCTGGACCCGGTCGCCGGCTGAGACGCACAGGCCTCTGTCGCACGGACCCCGCGGTCCGTGCGACAGAGGCCGTCTGCGCGAGTGCCGTAACCCGTATCAGGCTCGGATCTCACGCACGACGACCGTACGCGGCTTGCCCTGGGACGTGTCGTACGGAATCTCACGTCCGGCAGGCTGCCACATCAACGCGTGCCCGAGCGGGGAGGAGGGGGAGACGATGTCCGCCTCCGCGGTGGGCAGTTCAGCGACGGTGTACAGGTTGTCCTCGTCCACCTGGCCGTCGAACTCCAAGACGAGCAGCGCGCCGGGGATCACAACGTCCGGGACGGCCGGTTCCCGAACGACGCGGACGGTGTCCAGGAACGTCCGCAGGAAGGTGAGGCGCTTCGTGCGCCGGTCACGCCGGTCGCCCTGAGTCTTTCTGAGGAAGACGAGCTGGGCAGGGTCCGCTCCCTCGGGTGTCTCGTCAGGTGCGTCGAGGGCGGCCTGCAACTGCTGCACCTCGCGGACCAGCCGGTGGAACACGGTGGCGGGGATGTCCCGGGCCGAAGCAGGAGCCGTCTCCGGGGACGGACTGGGCAGCGACTCGCGCGGGTCGGCCGCTGCCGTGGGCTCCGGCCGATCCGGAGCCGCCCGGACGAGTTCGGCGTGGGTCCCGAGGCCCGCGCTCACCACGCTCTGCTGCTCGATCGCAACGTCCTCACCGGCCGGCTCGGCCTCGGTGTGCTCCTCGCCGGCGGTGACCACGATCTCCTCCGGCTCATCCCGCACCGGCTCGATGCCCAGCCGTTCCAGCTCGGCCCAGAGCGGAGCCAGCGCCTGCTCACGGTCGAGGTGGAACCGGCTGCCCCGGATCCGGACGAACGTCCAGTCGACGCGTTCCAGGTCCCGCTGCCGGGCAGCACCGGTGGGGGCGTCCTCGCCCTCGGCGAAGGAGTCGCCGTCGCAGGCGACCGCCAGTCGCCGTGTGCCGCCCTCTACGACCAGGTCGATCATGTGGCGGCCCACCTTGTATCGCGGACGGACCCGATAGCCCCGCGCCGTCAGCTCCAGGTACACCTTCTGCTGGAACAGACTGTCGAACGCTTCGTGCCGGACGTCGGGCAGCACCTCGCCCTCGACTGCGGCGCTTTCCTCCTCCGCAGGCCGGGTGAGGTGGTCCAGCCACCGTCGGCGCAGATCGTTCTCGTGGAACTGCTCGACCCGCGCGCTGTGGAACACCCACACCTGGTCCTGGGCGCGGGAGGCCGCCACGTTGATCCGCTGTTCGTAGGTCTTGCCGTTGAAGCCGCCCGAAACGGTCCCTGCCGCCGTGGTCGCCGAGTTGACGCAGGAGACGAACATGATGTGCCGCTCGTCGCCCTGGAAGTCCTCGGCGTCGCCGACCCGGATGCGCCGTTCTTCGCGCTGCTCGTAGTCGAGGCGCTCGACGAGCAGGTTCTCCAGCTCCGTCAGGTGTCCCTTGCTGGCGCGGAGACTGATGACACCCATGGTCCTGCCGTCGTAGGCGGGATCGGCGCAGCAGCGGACGATCGCGTCGACCAGCGCCTCGGCCTCGGCGGTGTTGGTCAGCCGGGAGTTGGCGCCTACGGCTTCGCCGTTCTCCACGTACACGGTGCGGACCGGGGGCAGCCGGTCCGCACCGTACTGCCGCAGAGGCAGCAGATCACGGTTGTAGCAGAGGTCGTTGGAGAAGGAGATGATCTCCGGCATGCACCGGAAATGCTCCTTGAGCATGAGCGTGCCGCGACCCGCCGAGAGCGCTTCGGTCAGGTCGAAGAAGCTGGACTCGGGACCGAACAGGCTGCGCACGTCCGGCTCCAGCGCGGTGAGCAGACGGTCCCTGAGGTGGAAGTACTCGTCCTGCTTCAGGCCGACGTTGGACGGGCTGACCTGCTTGCTGTCGCCGACGACGACCATCCGGTCGGCGAGCCAGCTCAGCAGCATGGCCTCCAGACCCGACTGGCTGGCCTCGTCGACGATGACCACGTCGAAGATGCCGGGCCGGTCCATGGGCACCGTCTCGGCGACCTGGTGCAGGGGCATGATCCAGGCCGGCACCGCCGTCTGCGCCTTGCGCAGGGCGGCCTGGGCCTCACGCCGGTAGCGGTGCTGGTACTTGCCCTTGATGCGCCGGGCGGCCTGCTGATACGCGCTGAGCGCCCGGGACTGGTCGCCGGTCAGCAGGCCGAGGCAGCGGTGCCAGGCGCGGGCGGCAGCGAGCCGCGCGAGCGTGATGCGGGCTTCGTCGTCAGCCTCCGTCAGCCGCCTGCGCAGGGCACGTTCGGCCTCCGGGTCGGTCAGCCGCTCCATGCGCTCGCGCCACGCGGACCAGGCCCAGGCCTCGGCGAGCCTGGACAGCCTGGTGTCCCAGGCGGTGTCCTCGGGCGTGCCCGCGATGCGGTCGGCCAGAGCCGGAAAGGCATCGCGGACACGGGTGAGAGCCATGTCCTGTTCGGCGCGCAGCCGGGCGGCCTCGCGCACCTCGGCCATCTCGTCGCTGAACGAGCGGTAACCGTCGGGGTCCCGGTCGCGCACGGCGTCGAGGGCGTGCACGACCGAGGGTGCGACACCGGGCCGGTCGTTCCAGGCCCTCAGAAGTTCCTCGGTGTCCGCGATGACCCTGCGGGACTGCTCGGCCGCGCGCAGGGTGGTCGCCGCGCGCAGCAGGGCGCGTACGGCGTTCTCGACGGATGCGTCGTGCCAGGTGGCGACGGCCAGGGCCGGCGAGGTGGCCGCGGCGGTCAGCACGTCGGTACGAGCGGCGGCGACGGCGAGCAGTGCGTCGAGCACCTCCGCGTCCTGCCGCAGCCGTGCGAGGCGCGGCCCGTGTCCCTGCCAGGCGGCGACGGGAGTGCCCCACTCGGACTCCACCTGCGACAGGCGCAGTTCGAGCTGAACGCGGGCGAGGACGACCGCCGCCGTCGCGACGTCCTCCGGGGCCCGTCCGTCGACCCGTACGGTCTCCACGAACGCACCGACCGTTTTCGCCAGCTTGAGGCGCATGCCGAGGGGCCCGCGCAGCTTCTGGCCCTGGCCGAGCCCGTCGTGCAGCGCGGTGGCTTGGGCCAGCGCCGCGGCCGGGTCGTACTGCTCCAGGCCGCTGACCATGGCCGTGCCCAGAGTGGCGAGGGAGACGTCCACGGCCGCCAGTGTCTCGGTGACGGCGGCCCGGCGGCTGCGCGCCTGCCAGTCCTGGCCCTCGGCCACCTGCTTCAGGAGCGTCCCGGCCCAGTCGCCGGCCGGGACGGCGAGGGAGGCCGCACGGGCGCGGGCGGCGGAGAACGCGTCGAGTGCCGAGGACAGCCGTTGCTGTTCGGCTTCACTCAGGCTCCGGACGGCCGTGTCATAATGCGCGCACAGAGGGTCCTGACGCGCGGCGGCATGCGCCTGCTCGGCCGACTGTACGACGCGCACCGCGTCCTCGAAGTCGCCGGGGGTCGGCAGTTCGGAGGGGCCGGGCACGTCGGCCGCCAGGGCCCGGTGGTGCGAGGTGTACGCCCGGGTGGTGTGCAGCAGGCGCAGGGCATCGTCGGCGGTCAGCGTCGGCTGTTCCTGCGGGACCGGTCCCAGCCAGTCGTACCGGTCCGCCTCGGCGGTGAGCCGCTCGGCGATCTCCTGGAGGCTGCCGCTGTAGTCGCCGATCTCCGCGTCGAAGCGATGGGTCTCCTGTTCGCGCAGCACGGCGAGGTCGCGCAGCATGGTCTGCTGGACGGCGCGGGCCTTGGCGAGGCGTGACTGGAGCGCTTGGATCTGCTTCCGGGATTCCCTCGCGTCGTATCCGGCGTATTCGCTGAGGATCCGGTGCACGGACGCCTCCAGCTCGCGCTGGGCGGCCGCGCCGTCCTCGGTGCGGCTCACGCACAGGTCACGGATGGACTCCGGCAGTTTGTCGCGCAGCACGCGCAGTGCGCGCGGGGTGTGGCTGGTGATGAGGACCCGCTTGCCCTGGGCCAGCAGGTCGGTGACCAGGTTGGCGATGGTGTGCGTCTTGCCGGTGCCGGGTGGGCCCTGGACGACGACCAGCCGGTTGGCGCGCAGGCGTTCGGCGATCGTGCGCTGTTCCTCGTTGGCCGGCAGCGCGAAGTGCATCTCGCCCGTGTCGTTCGCCGTGCTGTCGTCCTCCGCCGCCGCGAGGTCCGCCGCCGTCAGCGCACCGTCCCGGCCTGCGATGTAACCGAGCAGCTCGGTGGGCGGGGTACCCGCGTCGATCTGCCGGGCGATGGCCTTGAGAGCGTCCATGGTGGAGCGGCGGCTGCGCTCGCGCAGGACGAGTGCGGGAGTGAGTCCCACGTGCGGGACGTCGAGGCTGCGCGGTTTGGCGCGCTCCACGCTCGGGGCGTAACTTCCGGCACTGTGTGCCGCGTTGACCCAGCTCCGCAGGGCGGTGTGCACGGCGTCGAGATGTTCGGGGTCCGTCACATCGGAGGCGCCTTCCAGCACCTCGACGATCTTCTCCCGCACGGGTCCGGGAACGTGCTGGGCCCCTTCGAGCATGCCCTCTTCGAGTTCCAGGCCGGCTCCGGTCGGGTCCGGGGCGGCCGTGAGCGTGCCGGTCGACGGGTCCAGCCGGAGGGTGGCCCGGTGAGTGACGAGGTGCCGTTCCACCCGTTGCCCGGAGGTCGTCTGCCAGATCAGCCGCCCGAGTCCGAGGACGAGTTCGTAGGCCTCTCCGAGGTTGGTGGCGTCCTCGTGCATCTTGTGCAGCCGGTCGTACAGCCTCACGACGGGGTCGATTGCGCGGCGCCGCTCCGCCCAGGCGAGCCATTCCTGCTCCCAGGCGGCGTAGAGCTTCTCGATCTTCTCCCGCTGGGGGTGCTCGTCCAGCTCGTGGTAGGTCTTGTCGAGCGGTATGCCCCGCGACCAGTCGGGGAACTCGGGCTCGATGCGCCGGCGCAGGTGCGGGGCGCGGGTCTGCTTGAAGTCCCGGATACGGCTCTCGTCGACCCAGGGCGCGAGCAGGGGCTTGGGATGCGGCGCGTCCTCGCGTTCGGGGCGCGCGACAGTCAGCCAGGCCGGCTCGCCGGCGGCGAGGACGCCGTCGATCATCACCTCGACGCCGTCGTCATCGGGCAGTTCGTCGAACCACACGGTGCCGGCCGCGCCGTCGAGCGTGCGCACGGGGCGGGTCTTCGACTCCTCGGCCTCGGCAAGGAACCGGAAGATCTGCCGGACGCGTGTGGCGTCGAGCTCGTCGGCAGACAACTGCGGTGCTTCTGACTGCGTGACCTGGCGCCCGGGGCCGGCCGGCTGAGCCGGAACGGCGTCGAGGGCGACACGCCCGGCGCGCGGCCGCCCGGCTCCGTCGGCGGAGTGGCCGAGGTCGCCCACAGGTTCGTCCCGCGAGCCTGTGTCCGCGAACAAGGACTGCTGATGCTCACCGAACAACACGGCCTGGTCGGACAGCACCTGCGCGGTGCGCGTATCGGCGAGGCCGGCGCCGACGGATGCCGGTACGGGGGCCGCGGCCGTGGTGAAGGTGACGCTCTCCCGGTCGTGCGCTCGCGGAAACCGGACCTCTATGTCCAGCTCGCCGGCGGTGCCGGCCGGAATGCTGTAGGCCCACGTCGCGGAGGCCCTGCGTCCGTTGCGCAGGGTGCCCGTCAGGGCGTCGTCGAGCACGTCACTGCGGTAGTCCTGCACCTGACGGCCCGTCTTGCCGAACGGACCGCCGCGCACCAGCAAGGTGATGCCGTCGATGTCGACGGGCCGTCCGGTGCCGTTGCTCAGGTGCAGGGTGCAGCGCACCAGGTCGTCGCCCGGCCGGTACCCGTGGCCGTCGCCAGGATCGGACAGTTCGTACGGAACCACGTCATCCACCCGTACGTACAGGCCATCACCGTACTGGTAGACGGAACCGACCGGCTGCAGACCTTCGCTGCGCCCGCTCTCATCCTGGGTCACACGCCCCACCCCACTGCTGCTGAGGGCCATCCGGTGGCCCATCCGGTGACATTCCGCCCGGCCACCCCGAGCGCGACCACAAGGTACCCCCCTGGCGCGCCGAACCCGGGTGTGAACTGAGCACACGCGGCGAGCGTATCAGCAGGGGCGGACATCCCACCCCGTCATGAACGCCTCACCCTGTCCACATCACCACTGATGCGCGATCAGTCAGCGACACCAACTCGCCTGCGGCGACACCATAGCCGCCACCGGTCGCCGATTAAACTGTTGACTAAGTTCACAACCACACGGCAGCACGTTCTTGGCATCACCCATGCGGTCTGTGTGATGCCAATCCCAGAGAGAGGTAATCACGCCTTGCACATGGAAGTGGTCGACGTCTCGCCCGAGTTGGCGGCGCATTGGCTCACACGCAACACCAACAACCGACCTCTCAGCAAGGCCACGGTGCAGCAGCTGGCAGGACTGATACGGCGCGGCGAATGACAGTTGACCCACCAGGGCATCGCCTTAGACGAGGACCAGAGCCTGATCGACGGACAGCATCGCCTGGCGGCCATCGTCAAGGCGGGTGTCACCGTGCCGCTGACCGTCACGCACGGCGTTCCGCGCACCGCCTTCACCGTGATGGACACGGGCCGCAAGCGCACCGGCCGCGACGCGCTCGCTCTCGCCCGGCGAGGCCAACGCCACCCACCTGGCGGCCGCCCTGCGTGGGCTGCACCTGTACCTGAACGCCCCCAACTCCTCGTGGAGCGGAGGCTCGTCGGTTACGAACAACGACCAACTCCTGGATCTGCTCGGAAAGCACCCCGGTATCCGCGACGCCCTGCACCACGGCATCGCGTTGAACCGGGGGTGCCGCATCACCGTCACGGCGGCCACGATCGGCTGGTACGTCACCAGCGAGGCCCGACCCGACATCGACCAGTCCTCCTGGGAGGAGGGAGTCGTCACGGGCGCGCGTCTCGAGCCGGGCGACCCGCGTCTGACTCTGCGCAACACCATGCTCAACCTGGCCCTGGGCAACGCACACCGGCGCCGCGACGACTCTCGCGAGCACCTGCTCTACTACCTCAAGGCGTGGAACGCCTGGGTCGAGCGCCGCAGCATCAAGCTGCTGCGGCGCTCACCCAACGAGACGATGCCGCGCATCTCCAGCCGCTCGGCTCCGACATCGGCAGACGACAACGCCTGACAAGGAATAGATTCAACAGACAGCCACCCCTGGCCCTCCCGCGAGACCGACATGGACGGGCCGGGCCTGCCCACCCGTCAGGGACGCCCGTAGGAAGGAGGCGCATGCGCGCCCAGGAGATCACGTTCCTCAAGCTCGTCCAAGGGGACAAACAGTTCCAGGTGCCGCTCTACCAGCGCACGTACAGCTGGGGCAGGGAGCAACTCCAGCGGCTGTGGGAGGACATCGGTGAGCTCGTCGAGCAGCATCTCGCTGGCGAGTCGGCGGCTCCCCACTTCCTCGGCTCGGTGGTGCTCGCACCGGGCCGGATCCAGGCGGGCGGGGTGCAGAGATGGCTGGTGGTGGACGGACAGCAGCGGCTGACCACGCTGATGCTGGCTTTCGCGGCGCTGCGCGACCACCTCAAGGAAACCGGTGACGCCCGCGGGGTGGACCGGGTGCACCGCCAGATACTGGTCAACGAGTTCCACGAAGGCGCGGACCACTACCGGTTGCTGCCCACGCAGGCGGACCGCGAGGCGTACACCGCCTGCGTCCAGTCCCGGGCCGACGCCGGCGGAGGCGACAACATCGGGGCCGCCTACCGGTTCTTCCGCGGCGCGCTGGCGGAGGGGCACGAGGCCGGCGACGAGCGGTGGACCGCCACGGTCGAGACTGTCCTCAAGGACCTGCTGTCCATCGTCGAGATCACCGCCGAGTCCGGGGACAACGTCTACCGGATCTTCGAGTCTATCAACAACACGGGTGTCGGGCTCAGTCAGAGCGACCTTTTGCGCAACTACGTGTTCATGCTCCTGCCCAAGCGAGGCGAGCGGATCTACCAGGAACTGTGGTTGCCCATGCAGCAGAGCCTGGGCCCGAAGAATCTCGAACTGCTGGTCTGGCTCGACCTGGTGGTGCGCGGCCACTACAAGACCAAGCAGAGTGAGATCTACCGCGAGCAGCAGAAACGGCTCCAGCCGCTGGCCGGTGACGAGGACGCCCTGCAGCAGGAGATCGAGCAGTTGGCCGAGCGGGCCGGGAGGTTCCTGCGCATCGTCGATCCCGCCCGTGAGCAGTCCCCCGCCCTCCGCGCGGTCCTGGAGCGTCTGGCCTCCTGGGGTGGCCAGACGCACTATCCGCTGGCGCTGCACCTGCTCGACCTTGTCGCGGGCGGCCGGACGACGCCCGACGACGCGGCGCAGGCCCTGCGCTACGTGGAGTCCTATCTGGTACGTCGCCTGATCTGTCAGACGCCGACGACCGGCCTCAACCGGATCTTCATGGAGGCGCCGAAGGAGCTGGAGACCGACCGGCCGGCCGCCGAGGCGGTACGGCGGTTCCTGTCCGGTCGGCGCCGTCGCTGGCCGAGCGACGAGGAGCTGCGCGAGGCGATCCGCACCAAGCCGTTCTACTGGAGCGGCCGTCCTCCACAGCGCAGTTACATCCTCCGTCGGCTGGAGGAGAGCTACCGTCCCTCCGAGCCCATGGACTTCGCCAAGGCGTCCCTCACTGTCGAGCACGTCCTGCCGCAGCGCCCCGCTCCCGCGTGGTTCGACCTGCTCGCCGAGGAGACGGAGCCGAACCAGACGCCGCAGGAACTGCACGATCTGCTGGTGCACACCCTCGGCAACCTCACGCTGACCGGCGACAACGCCAAGCTGTCGAACCACCCCTTCGAGCGCAAGCAGCAGATCCTCGACGCCAGCGCTCTGCGCATGAATCTCGAGATCGCCTCGGCGCAGCGCTGGGGCAAGGCGGAGATTCTGCAGCGTGCCGACCGTCTGGCCGACCGCGCGGTGGAACTGTGGCCCGGTCCGATCGGCGGGGCCAAGCCGGTCGGCGGAGAGTCGCCGGGCTGGTCCGAGCTGCGTGCCGCGCTGGTCGCGATGCCGAGCGGCAGGTGGACGACGTACGGCGACGTCGCCGAGCTGATCGGCAGCCATCCGGTGGCCGTCGGCGCCTATCTGAGCGCCAACCCGACGGTGATCGGTGCCTACCGGGTGCT
The DNA here is from genome assembly GCF_040683715.1 of Streptomyces sp. NPDC093260. Taxonomy (NCBI): domain Bacteria; kingdom Bacillati; phylum Actinomycetota; class Actinomycetes; order Kitasatosporales; family Streptomycetaceae; genus Streptomyces; species Streptomyces sp. NPDC093260. The sequence goes on along the minus strand of NZ_JBFBEK010000012.1, from coordinate 161,014 downwards.
CACTGCGGAAGGCAAGATCTCGCCCTCCTTCCGCTGGGCGGACGGCGACGACCGGCCACCACCGCAGGACCTGCTGACGAGTGAGGGAGTGCGCTTCGATTCCTGGGGCCGGGCGCACCGCTCACAACGCCTGACCGCCGCGGAGCTGGCCACGTTGCTGGGCAAGGACGTCGCGCAGCAGGTCTGGCACGGCCCGCTCCCCGAGGGGGAGGACTCGGCGGCGGCCGAGCGGTTCCGGTCACAGTTGCAGGAGCACTGGCCGGACGCGTACCCCGGCGTCGTCGCGGCCCTCGACTTCTGGTGCCGACAGGGCGGTTACGTCAACTACGGCCGGTACGAGGAGACCAGTTGCTTTCCGGTGCTGGACGCCGGCACGAGCCGTAGCCCCCACCTGCTCTGGCCGATCGCGGTCTATCCCGTGAGCGGCACGGTGGAGGTGGTCTTCCAGTACCTCAAGTCCCGCACCCCCTTCGACGACACGGAACAGCGCCGGGAGTTGCTGAACCGCCTGAACAAGATCGACGGCGTCGAACTGCCCGAGGCGAAGCTGGAGCTGCGTCCGTCCTTCCCGGTGAGTGTCTTCACGGAGCACAGTGAGGAGATCTGCGAGGTGCTGGACTGGTTCGTGGGGGTGGCGGCTCTGGATCTGGCGCGACGGGACCGAATGTGATCGAGCACACCGGTAGGGGGAATCTTCCGTGCAATTGATCAACGGCATTGCGCTGACCCGCAACGACGAGGCGCGCAGCGAGAAGACCGGCACAACCTGTTCCGGTGTGCTCTCCCGGGCGACCGCCGTCGAATGGGAGCTACGGCTCCCGGGACAGCCGGTGCTAACCGTGCATGACAACCGCTGGGCGAACGGCGAGCGGGATGTCGTGCTCTACAAGCCCACGATCGTTCCGGAGATGCCCGCGGCCCTCTCCAACCTGCACAACAGGCTGCGCTCGGGGATCGACACCACTGAGCGGCGCGGGGAACTACGCATCATGGTGTACCCCACGCACGTGGACGGGCAGGACAGACCGCGGTTCATGAGGTCCCTCACCACAGCGGATCTCGCCAGCCGAGTGGGGCTGTCCCGGCTCCGGGAGTTGACCGCCCGGGAGGGCGTGACATTGAGGGCCGCCTTCGACCGCCCGGATCTCTCCGTGGTGGACCTCGACGATCCGCAGGACGAAAAGCGACTGCAGCACGCCTTGTTCTTCCCAGCAGCTGATGACGAGACGCCCGTGGTGGCCTTCACGTGCTTCAAGGTCTTACCCGTTCTTCGGCACGTCGCCTGGCTGTCGCCGAACGACGACTGAGGGAGGGATAGCCGTGCCGGACGGAGCATGCAGAGGAACGGTGCACGGACTGAAGGGCCACACGGTCTGCTTCACGGGCCGGGTTCTCGTCGACGGCGTGTGGACGGTCAGAGCCACCTGCTCCAAGAGAGCCGCGCAGCGAGGCGCGGTTTCCAAGACCGACTTCTCGCGGAAGGTGACGCTCGTCGTCTACGGCGATCTGGCCAGCAAGGCCGTGACCGACGACAGTCGCGCCTACAGCAGCACGCTCGTCGACGCCGAAGCCGAGCGCAGCCGCGGGCGGCACGTCTGTGTCGTGGACGCGGACGGCTTCTCCGAGTTGCTCAAGGGACGCCCTGCACCGTGCCTGAAGCTGAGAAAGGCGCGTACCGGACGCGTCCGTCCCGTCGCAGCCCATACCCCCAAGGGCGGCATTCTCGGCGGCCCTCTGCGCGTACGGCGCACGGGGCAACGCCTGTCCGGTGATCTGACGCTGGACCTCAGCGCTCTGGACAGGGCGACGACCGCACACGAGACGACAGTGGGAACGCTCATCGCGTACCTGTCACGCCAGGGCATCGAGGCATGTGCACACGCTCCCGGAGCTCCGCAGTTCGACGCCGGGTGGCATTGCGGTCAGGAGGTGTTCGTCGCCGAAGTCAAGAGCCTGACGGGAGCACATGAGGAACAGCAGATCCGCTTGGGCATCGGACAACTGCTGGATTACACCCAACAACTGCGGATCGCGCACCCCAGCACCCTCGTACATCCGGTGCTGATCCTCGAAAAATCCCCGTCCGCAGATCGTTGGGTCGCGCTGGCCCGAAGCGTCGGTCTGCGGTTGGCCTGGGCACCCGACTTCGCGGGCCTCTGACACGACTCCCCGCAATCGTCTTATTGACGATAAGTGGCTCGCGGTGCCAAGCTGACGTGCCACTGATCAACGCCGGTCGGCCTCCTCCGGGAGGCCTGCCGCATGCCGCCGACCCTAGGGAGCCCCCATGGCCAGCGCACACATACCGAACCCCCGCCTGGACGCCCGGGGTACCGATCGTGCCGCCGGGGTACTGCTCGGCGCGGCCGTGGGCGACGCGTTGGGCGTACCGTACGAGTTCCAGGCGACCCTGCGGGACGACCAGCAGCCGCAGATGGTCGGTGGCGGCCTGGGACCGTACGAGCCCGGCGAATACTCCGACGACACCCAGATGCAGGTGTGCATCGCCGAGGTGGCGGCGACCGGAGCCGATCTGCGCGGTGCCGCGGCCCTCGACGCGATCGCGGCGAACTTCCAGCGCTGGCTGAACCTAGGCGCCAGCGACGTCGGCAACCAGACCAGGGCCGTCCTCTCGGCCGCGCGGCAAGCGTCCGGCTCTCCTGGCGTGGTCATGCTGGGAGCGGCCCGCGACTACGCCGCCCACCACCCTCAAAGCGCCGGCAACGGCTCGTTGATGCGGACCGGGGTCGTTGCCCTCGCCCATCTGGGGGACGCGGTCGCGATGGCCGAGGCGGCCATCGCGGTCAGTTCGCTCACCCACCCGGACCCCGATTGCGCCGATGCCTGCGTGCTGTGGTGCTCCGGCATCCGTACCGCCGTCCTGGAGGGGACCTTCGACGGCGTACGAGCCGGCCTGCACCTGCTTCCCCCGGAGCGCCGAGCGCTGTGGGCGGAGCGGCTGGACGAGGCGGAGGCTCACCCTCCGCACCACTTCTCCCCCAACGGCTGGGTCGTCAAAGCGTTGCAGGCCGCCTGGTCGGCGATCACCCGCACCCCTGTCCCCAAGCTGAGCCCGGCCGAAGACAGCTTTCCCGCCCAGCACCTGCGCCTCGCCCTGGAGGCGGCGGTCCGGGCCGGGAACGACACCGACACTGTCGCGGCGATCGCCGGCGCCCTGCTCGGCGCACGCTGGGGATGTTCTGCCGTCCCGCTTCAGTGGCAGCGGGACGTGCACGGCTGGCCTGGCTTCACCGGGGCCGACCTCGTCCGGCTGGCCGTGCTCACCGCCCGCGGTGGGAGCGATGACGCGGCAGGCTGGCCCTCCGCCGCGCACCTGCCCGTCTCGTCCTCCACCCCCCACGGCTTCGCGGTCCCTCACCCGCACGACGCGGGGGTGGTGCTGGGCAATCTGGCCCTGGCCCAGGGTACGGAGGCGGTCCCGGTCGACGCCGTGGTCTCCCTGTGCCGCGTCGGTACCGACCCGATCCTGGCCGGTGCCGACGTCGAGCATCTGCGCGTCTGGCTGGTGGACAGCCAGGGAGAGAACGCCAACCTCCACTACGTGCTGGACCAGGCCGCCCGTCAGGTGCTGCGGCTGCGTCAGGAGGGCAAGCGGGTCCTGCTCCACTGCGTTGCCGGGCAGAGCCGCACCCCGGCCGTCGCCGCGCTCTACAGCCACCTGGCCACCGGCACCGACCCCAGGGCCGCGCTGTCGGACCTGCGCGAAGTACTGGTGCACGGCTGGCAGTTGTCGGCCCACCCCGAGTTGCACGACGCGGTGCTCGACCTGGCCGCCGGCGGCCGCTCGGACGGCAGCGCCGCGCGGACCCAGGAGGAGGACGGGGCCCTCGGCCACAGGGAAGTGGAGGGCGCGGTCGGCGAGCCGGAGCGGTCCGGGGCGTTCCTGAAGGAGAAGGGCGCGGTGTCCCGGGTTCGGGGGTTGCTGCTCGGTCTGGCGCTGGGGGACACGCTGGGCGCCGCTCGGGGCAAGCTGCCGGCCGACGGCCCGCTGCGGGCCGGGGTCAGCACCCAGTTGGCCTGCTTCACCACCGAGGGCTTGATCCGTGCCTTCGTGCGAGGCGCACACAGGGGGATCTGCGCCCCGGACGGCGTCGTGTGGCATGCCTACTGCCGGTGGGCGGCCTTGCAGGGGTTGAAGGCGAAGCGGTGGTCCTGGCCCGACGACAGACCCGACGGCTGGCTCGCCCAGGTTCCCGTGCTGGCCGAGCGGCGCGGTTCGGCACCGGCAACGGTGGCCGCGCTGGCCAAGGCGGAGCACGGCCCGGTGGAGAGACCCACGGCCAGCCGCGGTTGCCACGCCCTCACCCGCACCCTGCCTGTCGCCGTGGCCGTCGCCGGAAGCGACCGAGCGTACTGGGCAGAACAGGCGCCCCATTTCGCCGCCCTCACCCATGGCGACCCTGCCGCGCACTCCGCGGCGGCACACGCGGTCGTGCTGGCCAGCCACTGCCTGGCCGCGGTCGGCGAGCGCCCGCAGGCGCGGCAGGCGCTGAGGGACGGCGTTCGTGCCCTCGCGCGCGCCGACGAGGCACTGACCACCGCTGAGCTCGAACAGCTTGATGGTGCACTCAAGCAGGCGGACGAGCACCCCAGTGACGCGGCACGGCTCGCGCGGCTCGCACCGGACGCCACGGCACCCTCGGCCCTGCTCGGCGGTGTGTACGTCGCCGCTTCCTTCCCCGACCGGGGCGAGGTGAGTGCAGCGCTGCGCTTCGCCGCCGGGGCGCCGGACGGCGACTCGGTCGCCTGCGTGGCCGGGGCGCTGCTCGGAGCGCTGCACGGCGTGGAGGCGCTGCCCGTCGACCTGATCAGCCGTCATGAGCTGGCCTGGGTCCTCGACACCCTGGCTCGCGACCTCGTCGTCCAGTTCACCGACTCCCCCAGCGGCGGCGAGTACACCGCCGGCTGGGACCCGCACTGGTGGGACCGCTATCCCGGGTGGTGACCAGCGGCCCTGTCGGTGGCGTGCCCAGCCGCCGTGATAGCGCTCGATCAGGACTTGGTCAGGCTGCTGATCAGCGACCTCCTGCAAGAACAAATCGCGGTCGTTCCAGTCCACGATCGATGTGCGAGCGCCTTTCGGAGCCCGGCCCGGCTGGCCGGGGCGGGGCTCCGCGATGACCTCGATGCCGCGCCGGTCGCGGCCTGCGCGGACAGCCGCCGGGTCGGCCAGCGAACCGTGCAGCCCGGCGAGCAGCAGGTCAAGCTTCTCTGCCACCGGCCGCTGGTCTTCGAGCCATTCCAGGGCACGCTCGCTGGCCTGCACCTGGACGCTGAAGCTGCCGTCCCTGCCGAGGAAGTCGGACCCGGGGATGCACCCATAGGCGGCGAGTTCTTCGGTGGCCGCCTTGATGACGCAGGCGTCCCGGTCCTCCGGAGAAGCGGCCTCGGCTGTCACGGGCAGGGAGAAGGCCAGAGTGTCCAGGTAGGTGGCGTTGCCCGGCAGCCCCAGATCGTCGTACAGCTAGATGGTGTACTCACCCGGGCCGACGCTGCCGATGTAGGCACTCGCCCAGCCATGGACGCGACACGCGCCGCTGTCCTCGTCGTACTGGTCTCCGTCACTCTCGTCCTCGTCGTACTCGTCACCCTCACCCTCGTCCTCTTCGTCCATGGGCTCCTCTACGGAGTCCATCGTCCAGGCCTTCCATGCCTCGTCCGGATCGCCGCCTGCGGCCTCCAGAAAGCCGTTGGGGTCGGCCAGACCGTGGTGGAGGGCCGCGGAGGCGAAGTGGACCGCCTCACGGGCACAGGTGCCGACGATGTCCGGGTCGATGCCCGCACGCACCAGAACGTCGGCCTCTTCGAGGCTGCATCCCAACTCGAGGAATCTCACTCTGGCCGCGTCGTTCCCACCCATGCCCAAGCCCTCCCACTCCGCTGATGCCGACGACCCGCTCGGTCGCTGGATGACCTGGTGACCTGTCCCCTGAGGCAGCACCTGTTGTCAAAGAACATCAGTATGAACCGTCGTGCGCTAAGTTCACAACGATTCGCTACCCAATTCCACACTCAGGCTGTCCATTGACGCCCTGCGCGCATAGGCTCGCCCGGCAGCACAAGCAAACGGGGAGGGGACCGTCCATGCGGAAGGGCAGCCACGTACACGAACAGGCGCTGGAAACCCTGATCGGAATGTCGCCGGCCGAGCGCCTCCCGGGACGGGCCCCTTGCAGAACGGCCTACTGATTACGGCCAACTGAGCAACGGACTACGCCGGCTGGGCGCTTCGGTGCTGGCCCACTGACAGCCCGGCCCCGCTCGCGCAGCCGACCTGCCGCGCTGGTGCATCCGCTCTGCCGTGCCCGTTGCGGCGTCCTCGGACCTCTGATCCACCTGACCACCCGTCAGTCTCCCGGCCCGCGCGGGCAGATCAACAGTTCAAGGAAGTATGCGTGAGCGAGAACGGCTCCGGCGGAAGAGTCCAGCCCGCCCGCCCCGGCGACCCCACCCGCATAGGCCCGTACCGCATCGTCGGCCGCCTCGGCGCCGGAGGCATGGGCACCGTCCACGCCGGAGTCACCTCCGACGGAATGCGGGTGGCCGTCAAGGTGGTCCCCCCCGAGCATGCCCAGGACCCTGAGTTCCGGGCACGGTTCAGGCGTGAGGTGGCACTGTCCTCCCGTGTCAGCGGGCCGCACCTCGTTCCGCTGCTCGCCGCTGATCCGGATGCGCCGACGCCGTGGCTGGCCACCGCCTACGTGCCCGGGCCGACGCTGAGCCAGCACGTGAGCACGCACGGGCCCCTCGACGAAGGAAGCCTGTACGCATTCGCCGCCGCCACGGCACAAGCGCTGGCCGCTGTCCACGCCGCGGGGGTGGTGCATCGCGACGTGAAGCCGGCGAACGTCCTCCTCACCCCTTCCGGGCCCCGTGTGCTGGACTTCGGCATCGCCCACGCCGCAGACGGCACCAGCGTCACCCGGACCGGGGTGATCACCGGCACCCCCGGCTGGATCAGCCCCGAGCAGTACCGTCAGGGGACAGCGGGCCCGGCGGGTGACGTGTTCGCCTGGGGAGCGCTCGTGGCCTACGCGGCCACCGGGCGGCTGCCGTTCGGGGTGGGCGCGCCCGACGTGGTGGCCTTCCGGGTGATGTCGGGTGAGGCGGATCTGGACGGTGTCCCCACGGCCCTGCGCGGGATCGTGGAGAAGGCACTGTCCCGGGAACCCGGCGACCGCCCGTCGGCCGCCGAAGCCGCCCGTGAGTGCGCGGTCCGGCTGGCCTCCGAGGTAACCCAGGTGGGGAACGCCGGCTCGGGACCGGCGACGGCCGTGGACATGGTCGCCGCTGTATGGAATGTGCCGGCCGGGGATGATCCGTCATGGCACCTGACCGTGGGCCGGACGCGGCCGAGGAAGCAGCTGGTCGGCGCCCTGGTCCTCGCGGCAGGCGTCGCCGGCGGTCTGGCCGGAGGGGTGGCCGCGCTACTGCCCGGGGACACGGGACCCGCCACACACGCGTCGGCGGCCTCGGCCTCGCCGTCCTCTTCGGCCGGATCCGCGCAAGGCTCCGCGAAGACAGTGAAGGGCGGCGCGACGGCGAAGCAGCAGACCGCGGGCGGCGACTCGGCGACCGCGGAGAGCTGGAGCAAGGCGCGAGGGGCTCAGGGCGCGGGCGAGCACGACGTGGCGCGCGCCATCCTGCACGACGAGGGTGTCGTCGCCCAGGAGCTGAGCGACAGCGCCGACTTCTCCCCGGAGACCGTGCGGTTCCACGAGTCGCGCGGGGAGGTCTACCTCTCGTACACACTCAGCTCCGACGAGCAGGGCGCGATGTACGCGGAGACGGAGATCGCCAGGAACATGTGTCTGACGGCGCGAGATGTCGTACTCCGTCTGCACCCGGATCGTCCGTACCGCCGGTACGTGATGGTGAAGGAGGAACCGGGCCAGGACCCCGAGGTCACCTGGCAGGACGACTTCGTCACCAACTCCAAGTGCCAGGTGGCGGCCGACGACGGCAGCGGGCAGGACTCGGACGGCAACGCGCAGGACTGGGCACCGGACGAGGACGGCCTCGGTCAGGCGATGATTCCCAGTACCGACAGCGACGAGATCCGGGTCGCGGACCACCTCGCCCGGAGGATCATCCAGCGAAGCAACGCCATGCGCCAGGCCCTCGGCACCGATCGCGTGCTCGGCAACGCGCAGATCAAAGTGGGCTTCGACCCGGGCAACTCGGTGATGTACGTCTGGTCGGACTACGCACCGTGGAACGGGGGCAAGGCCGAGTCATGGGCGGCCATGGCCGCCGGCGAGGCGTGCCGGGCTTTCGTGGCCCAACGGGAGAGCGCGGGTAACGCGTGGCCGTACTCACGCTACGCCGTGGCGCAGATCGGCGGAAACCACTACTTGATGATGCGCTGGGGCAACGCCACCACACGGGCCGCGTGCCCTGCCTGAGCGGTACGCCGAGTCGGGGCCGGTTGACCCTCGACCTTGTCGAGGGCCCAGGGTTCCGGGTGTGGAGAACGACATGCGCAGCATCGGGGAGATGGCCCGGGACAGCGGACTGAGCGTGAGCGCGCTCCGGTTCTACGACCGTGCCGGCGTCCTGGTCCCCGCTTGGGTGGACCCCGTCAGCGGGTACCGCTGGTACGAGCCGGAGCAGCTCGAAGAGGCCCGGGTGCTGGCCAGGCTGCGCCGGGCCGGTATGCCGTTGGCGGACATACGCCTGGTGCTGGCCGGCTGGGCCGGCGCGGACACGGATCTGGTGCGCGGGCTCCTGCAAGGGCACCTGCGCCGCCTCGAACTGGGGCTGTCCGACGCCCGCAGCCAGTTCTCCACGCTCCGAGCCCTTCTCGACCACAGGGAGAACCCCATGACGTCGCTCCGCACCGCAACCGTCCGGCTGACCGTCCCCGGACCGGAGCTGGCCGCCGCGCTGGACGCGGTCCGCTTCGCCGCCAGTACCGACTCGGAGCTGCCGGTGCTCGGCGGAATCCTGTTCGACATCGAGGGCGGAGACCTCCGCGTCGTGGCCACCGACCGTTACCGCATGGCTGTCGCACACGCGCGCGCCACTGGTCACGATGGCCCTCGCGTGCAGCTCGTCGTGCCCCTCCCCCTCGCCGACGCCATGCGGGCGCTGCTGAGCGACGAGGGACCCGTCCGGCTGGCCGTGGACGGTGACCGTGTGACGTTGGAGGCCGGTGAGCGCCAGGCGGTCGGCCAGTGCCTCGATCACGACTTCCCCGACTACCGGCGCCTGATCCACCTGCCCGCCGGGCGGCGGGCTCTCGTCGGCGTGACGGCCTTCCGGAACATGCTCGAGTCCGGTCCGGTCCGGGCGAGTGAGGTGCGCGAACAGGACGGCGTGTCCTACGACCTCAGTGTGCTCGGGGTGACGGTCGACGGCACGGTGACCCTCTGCGAGGAGGGTGACGACGGCCAGAGCCACGTCGCCGTCAACCGCGAGTTCCTGCTGCAGGCGCTCGCCGCCGGGGCCAGGGACGAACTGCTCCTGGAGTTCGGCGCCCCCACGGCGCCGCTCGCGATCCGCCGGGCCGACGACGAGGGGGCGTTCTCGATCCTGATGCCGGTCCGTCTGGAGGACTGACGGGCGTCTTGACGACGGTGGCCGCCTACCTGCCCCTGACCGGGAAATGGGCGGTCGCCGAATTATCCGGCCCTGCTGGTCCTGCTGCGGCTCGCTTCTGCTGTGCACGATGACGCGGGCGCTGCTGCGGCGGGACGCTGTCCGTGTCGATGTGACCACGGCGGTGCTACGGAGCGCAGGCGACCGGAACTGAACTCCTGCACGCCTCTGCCGCTTTGCGTGTACCTGCCCCATACTTCGGGAGGGGTGGCCCGCGTTCGTCCGGGCCCTGGGGGTTGGGGGGCGATCGATGGCTGACGCACGTCTTCGTTGGCTCCAGGAAGCCGTTTCCGTCTTCGGCTCGGAATGCAAACGGAACCTGACGGGTCCCGGTGACCGCGAGGCAGCCATCCGCAGCCCTTTGGAGCAGCTGCTTCGCACCATAGCCACGCACCACGCCTTACCCGAGATCAGCTGGCACCCGGAGACCCGCATCCCCCACCTCGGCGTCCGTCCCGACTACGCCGTGCGCGTCGACACGAACGTCACCGGCTACATCGAGGTGAAGCGGCCGGGCAAGAGCATCGACCCCGACACCTTCACCGGCCACGACAAAAGACAGTGGGAGCGCCTGCGGGACCTCCCCAACCTGCTCTACACCAACGGTACCCATTGGCGTGTCTTCCAATACGGCGTGCAGATCGGTGACGAGGTCGTACTGCAGGGCGCGTTGAAGAGCGCCGGAGAGAAGCTGGCAGCCTGCGACCTGGCCGCCTTCGACGCACTGGCCCAAGCCGTACTCTGCTGGAAACCCCCGGAGATCCGGCGCGTTTCGGTTCTCGTCCAGCACATCGCGCCACTGTGCCGCCTGCTGCGCGAAGCGGTACGGGAGCAGCTACGGGCCGAGGCCGGGCTGGAGGCAGCCGACTCCACATCCGAACGTCCCTTCACCGGTCTGCGCAGTGATTGGCGCCGGCTCCTCTTCCCCACCGCGGACGACGCGACTTTCGCCGACGGCTACGCCCAGACTGTCACCTTCGCGCTCCTCCTCGCCCGCACGGAGTGCATTCCGGTCACCGGCACGAGTTTTCACGAGATCGGCCGCCGCCTCAACGCGGGCCACGCTCTGATGGGCAAGGCCCTCCAACTGCTCACCGACAACGTCAACGAGCGGTTCGAGGTCACCCTGGATCTCCTCGCCCGCACCGTCGCGGCCGTCGAGTGGGACGTCATCCGCCAGGGCAACCGGGACGCCTATCTCCACCTCTACGAGTCGTTCCTCTCCGTCTACGACGACGGCCTCCGCCAGCGCAGCGGCTCCTATTACACCCCGCACCAGGTGGTCGAGGAGATGGTCCGGCTCACCGAGGAAGTGCTGCGCACCCGCCTGGGCAAGGCACGCGGCTACGGCGACGAGAGCGTGCGCATCGTCGACCCGGCGATGGGCACCGGCACCTACCTGCACACCATCATCGAGCGGGTGGCCCGGCAGGCGGCCGAGCAGGACGGCGACGCCATGGCACCCGACGCGATCGGCCGCCTCGCCGAGCGCCTGTACGGCTTCGAGCTACAGATGGGCCCGTTCGCCGTCGCGGAACTGCGCGCGGCCGACCTGCTGAAGAAGCACGGGGCCCAGCTCCCGCCAGGCGGCCTCAACCTCCACGTCACGGACACGCTCGACGACCCGTACGTCCAGGAGGAACAGCTCGCCTCGACGTACGCGGCCCTGTCGGTGTCCCGTGCCCGCGCCAACCACGTGAAGGCCAACGTCCCCGTCACCGTCGTCATCTCCAATCCCCCGTACGACGACAAGGCCGAGAACCGCGGCGGCTGGATCGAGAAGCGGGTGAAGGGGCAAGGCCGCCCTCCCCTGGACGACTTCCGGCATCCGGGCAACGGCCGTTACGAGCACGCGCTGAAGAACATGTACGTCTACTTCTGGCGCTGGGCCACGTGGAAGGTCTTCGACGCCCATGCGGACGACCGCCACGGGGTGGTCTGCTTCATCACCCCGTCGGCGTTCGCCACCGGCCCCGCCGGACGGGGCATGCGCGGCTACCTGCGCAGGACGTGCGACGAGGGGTGGATCATCAACCTGTCTCCAGAGGGACAGCGGCCGGACGTGGCCACCCGCGTGTTCCCGCACGTCGCCCAGCCGCTGTCGATCTGCGTCTTCGTACGGCGCGCGGATCACGACACCGAGCGCCCAGCACGCATCCACTACCGGGCTCTGCACGGCAGGCGCGCGGAGAAGTTCGCCCAGCTTCGGGATGTCCACCTGGACGACGGGGGCTGGCGGGACACGCACGCGCAGGGAGTACGGCCCTTTACGCCGGCCACCTTGTCGGGGTGGGACGACTATCCGGTGCTGGACGAGTTGTTCCCGTGGGGCAGCCCCGGCAACAAGACCAACCGGTCGTGGGTGACCTCACCCTCCGACACAGTTCTGCGGCGCCGGTGGGCGCGACTCATCGGTGAGTCCGATCCCGAGGTGAAGGCGCTGCTGTTCAAGGAGACACGAGACCGCCGACTCACCGGCCGGGCGGCGTGCTTACCGGGGTTCGCGCACCCCGACCGCACCGTGCTTGAAGAGTCAGGCACTCAGCCGCGGCTGATGCGCATCGCCCAGCGCAGTTTCGACCGCCACTGGCTCATCGCCGACAACCGGCTGCTCGACTTCCCACGGCCCGACCTTTGGGAGTCCCTGCAACCCGGGCAGTTGTTCCTCAACCAGCAGAGCAGCCACGAGATCAGCGCCGGCCCCGCCCTGGTCGCCACCGCGTTGCTGCCCGACACGCACCACTTCAACGGCCGTGGCGGCAGAGTGCACCCCGTCCTCCATCCGGACGGCACCGCCAACGTGCCCAGCGGGCTGCTGCGGTACCTGGCAGGCGTTCTCGACGTGGGTGAAGTGCGCGTGCAGGACCTCGCGGCCTACGCCGTGGCCGTCGCCGGGCACAGCGCCTTCACGGAGCACTTCGCCGAGGACCTGCTCACCCCTGGAGTCCGGTTGCCACTGACCCGTGACCCGGATCTGTGGTGGGATGCGGTCCGCGTCGGCCATGAGTTCCTGTGGGCGGCGACGTACGGCGAGCATGCCATTCCCGGCGAAGTGCGGCCCTCCGACCAGAACGGCGTCCGATTCGCCCGGGGAGATGCACGGCAGGTGCGGTACACGACCGCGATAGGCACCGATGTACCCGACACTCTGTCGTACGACGAGGAGCGGAGCACTCTGCATGTGGGCCCGGGTGCCATCACTGGGGTGCCGCCGGCTGTGTGGGTGTACGAGGTCGGCGGCATGCGTGTCGTGAAGAAGTGGTTCGGCTACCGGAAGGCGTCCCCCACCAGCCGGAGGACCAGCCCGCTCGACGACCTCCACGTCACGTCCTGGCCGAGTCAGTGGACGGAGGAGCTGATCGACCTGCTCAGCGTCCTGCGGCGGCTGGTCGACCTGGCGCCCGCGCAGCAGACGCTCACCGCGCAGATCGTGAGTTCGCCGGTCGTCACTGTCGCGGACCTCGCCTCGGCGGGCGTTCTTCCTCCCCAGCCCGCGGCGAGGCGTGCTCGGCGTCGCGTCGTCCTGGACTTCGGCGAGTCGGACGAGTCATGAGGGGGCCGGTGCCACCGCCCGCCTATCCCGTGCGGACGTAGGACTCCGCCTGCTCCAAGGTCCAGGTTCCTTCCGCGAGCCTTCGCAGCGCGTGACCTGCCAGTCGGGGCGGCGCGCCCCGGGACACGGTGTCGGCGAAGGACGCCACCGCGCTCAGGCGGGCCGTCAGTTCGTCGCGCTCCGCCTCCCGCAGCGTCGCCGCGCCGAGGGGCGTGAGCCGGAGGGTGCCGCGGTCGCCACCGCGCTGTTCGACCAGCCCGGACCACAGCAGGCCCGGCAAGGCGTCCCGGACCTCGTCCGTGTCGAGGTCCCGGGCCGCGTAGGACTCCGGCGCCGTGTCGGGCGCCGGAAGATCGCACAGATCCATTTCCCGCAACAGGTGGTGCTGGAGCGGCGACAGCTGGATGGTGGGGACGAGCATGACCCCAGTATGGCGCGCGGCGCGCCCCCGACACCGGTAAGCCGGTACGCGGTTCCTGGAGCGTTTCGCCGCCCCCGGCCGCCTGCTCTGCGCTGTCCTCAGCCGCCCACGCGGCCCTCGGGCTCTTCGGATTCGGAAGACGTGGACGCGCTCAGCGCTCCCTCTTCCCGGAGCAGTCCCATGACGTCGATCGTCTCCTCGTCCTCCGGTGTCAGGTCGAGATCGCTCTGGTCGAGGTCCACGGTCAGGTCGCCGTCCGACTTCTCGATCAGGAAACGCTCGCGGTACGCGTCCCGCGCCGCGACGGCCATCCGGTCGATGAGCAGATAGCTCATGCCCGCGCCGACCGCCATGCCGGCGATGGGCACCACCTGGCCGAGCTTCTTCTTCGTCAGCTGCTGCGCGAACTTCGCCGCGAAGGACTGGGCGATCCTGGTCAGCACCTTCTCGTTGAGTTTGGCCCAGGGCGCGTTCCGTACCAGCAACTGGGTCAGGTGGGACAGCTCGGCGTAGGCGGCCCCCTTCGCGGAGGTGCCGGTGGACATGCCGAGAGCGATCACGGACATGATGAAGATCTCCTCTTCGGGATCGCTCGGGTCGTAGCCGTAGGAGAGGGCTGTGGCAGCGGCCGTACGGCTGGACAGGGCGAGCATCATCGCGGTGTCGGCGGCCATCGCCCCGGCCACGGCCCCCAGCCCGGGTGCGGCGCCCGCTCCCGCGCCGGCGACGGTTCCCGCCCCGGCGAGCACACCGCCGCCGGTCACCGCCGCGGCGGAGCCGAAGCCGGTCGCCGCCCCTGAGAGTGCGTGACCGTACCGGAGGAGGTTGTGCCGGACGACGTCGTCGACGACCCGGAGATCGAGCTTGCGGATGTCCTCCAGCCCGGCGATGTCGTGTCCCGCACGCCGGTACTGCTCGATGACGCGCTTCTTGCTCACGGTCCGGTTCGCGGTGTCGCCCACGGCCTTGCCGAGGCCTCGTGCGGCTCCGCTGTAGGCGGCCGCCACTTTGTCGGCACCCGGCGCCTTCTTCACCTTCTGGCCCAGCGAGGCGAGCTTGTCGCGGGCCGGCTGCGGAAGGAGCTTCCTCGACTCCTTGCCGAGGGAAGCCGCCTTGCGCTTCTGGAGTTTGTCCCACTCGCGCAGTTCGTAGTCAGAGAGAGTCATGTCCTCGCCCCCCGTTGTCAGAGTGTCTGTGCGCGACAGCGTGTGTTTCCGGAGCCCCGGAGCCGGCGGTTCCGCCGGGGAAGAGCACTCACGTCGTCCTCTTCTTCTTCGCTCCCGTGTCGCCGAATCCGGGCAGGGGACGCGCGCCCTGCAGGGAGTTCTTCGGCTTCTTGCCCCGCTTCCCCGCAGTCGTCTCGGCCGCTTTCGTGTCAGGTCGGTCTTTCAGCCAGAGTCGCGTGACAGCCATCTCGGCAATCAGCAGGCAGCGTTGCCGTTCCGGCAGTCTGGTCAGCGCCTCTGCTGCCAGCAGCAGGAGGTCGGCGACATGCTCGGGGCTGCGCTCGCTCCTCCGCCTCTCCCGGCGCAGGGCGCGATGGATGTCCTCGTCCTGGAGGAGCACTCCGGAGAGCGATGACCCCGGCGTCCGTCGGGGCGTCGGAAGCAGCACGGGACGATCGGGGGCACGCACGAAGGTCAGGCGCTGATCCGCCTCCTCCTGCCGCGGTGGGAGCCAGCCGCCCGGGGTGAGCACCAGGCGGTGCGGGGGCTCGCGGGACGGCACCCCGTACACGGCGAACGCCCGGTACGCCTCACGCTTGCACCACCGCTTGAGAACCGCCGTCGTCGCAGGAGTACCGCATCCGGCAGCGGCCACCACGTCCGCCACGTACTCCGGCGGATCGCCCCCCTCGGTCCTGATCAGCGCCGACAGCAACGGACGACTCGCACCGCCTCTGGTGCGCTCCACGGTGATCAGCAGGTCGGCGCGATCCTGGACGGGCAGCTCGAACAGGTCGTTTCCAGCGGTCCGGGCCAGCTCCTCCCAGGTGGACCGAGTCCCGAGCCTGGCGGCGCTCACCAGTGCTTCTTCAAGCGCGCGTGCCTGCTCCTCCCGAGACCGCTCGCCCGGTACCGGCCCATGCCCGGCGCTTGCCCCGGCGGCCGGGCGTGCGCTCTCTCGGCGGCGCGGCTCGACGCCCGACAGCCTCAACCCTTCGGGCGTCACCGTGCAGGCGTCCAGAGGCACCCACTCGGTGCTGTGCCGAGGGTCCTCCGCCCTGAGCCGGATGTGCCGTACGGCGCCGTGCCTCTCGAAGCGGAAGCGGAGCACATAGCCGTACTCGTCGTACAGCTCCTGCGTCGTCTCCGGATGGGCCGCGCCCGGACCGAACACCCAGTCGAGGGTGGCCGCTTCGCGGGACAGCCGCCGTCTGTCCCGCCGCCAGTCGGTGTGTTCGAGCCGGCTGAACTGGAAACGGACGTGCTGCCGTCGGGCGGTGCCGATACTGAAGTCGACGGCGTCGCCCGGACCGGATCCGAGGTTGCGGGCGACGGTCTGCCACGTCAGCTTCCGGGTGTCGGCCCACGCGGCGAGATCGTCCCTGATGAACAGGTGGTCCGCGCTGGCCGCACCGGTGGCCGTGCGGTGGCAGGAGGTGTGGGGCCGGTGGGCGAAGTGGCAGACCTTGTCGCGGTACAGACGGTCCGACAGCTCGTTCCCGCAGCCGCCGAGCTGAGTGCCGCACCAGTAGGTGTAATTGGGGTGACGCCGACGCCAGCGGACCAGTTCGTCCGCATCCGTCGGCAAGATGATCGCCTGTCCCGACTTCGGGCCCCCGATCACCGCCGTCTGCACCAGACGGCCGTCCGCACCGCTCACGAATGTCCCCCCACCCCGGGCCAGGCACGCCTGTCCCGCCGCGGAAGGGGCGAGTGGCGCTCGATGGCCACAAGTATGTTGTCCGTGCACTGAGTTCACAAGAGGTTCAGCTCATCTTCGGACTTTCGCCCCCAGGAGCGCCGCCCGTGACATAGGTTCTGCGGTCGTCCGTGTGCGAGACCCGGGAGGATGCATGCAGAAGGGCACGCCGGAGTACGAGGAGGCCCTGGAGGCCGTGATCGAGATCCTGCGCCAGCAGGCACGCATGGGCGCGAGACCGATTCCGTACGGCGACCTGAGCAGGGAACTGGCGCGCCGCGGGCATCACGTCCCGCCCCACGAGGGTTCCATGCCCTATCTCCTTGAGGACGCCTCGGTCCAGGAGAGCCCTGACGGGTCGCTGCCCCTGCTGTCGGCCTTGGTGGTGTTGAAGGACACCGGCTGGCCGTCCACGGGCTTCTTCAAGCTGGCCCGTCGCGCGCCCTACGGGCGGCAGGGGGACGACGTGGTGCTGTGGACCCGGGAGATCGAGAAGCTCGCGGAGCACTACGCCGCGAGCTGAGCCCGCCTCTTCAGCCCGCGGGGTGGATCCGCACCTCCGCCCAGACCGTCTTCGTGAACGCGTCGCGGACCTCACATCCCCAGTGTTCGGCGTAGGCCTCGACGAGGAGCAGTCCCCGGCCCGACGTCTCGTCGGAGGACGGCGCCGACGGGCGGGCCGGCCGGCGTTCCGGGCGGGTGTCGGTCACCTCGATGCGGAGGGTGTGCGGCAGGAGGAGCAGCACGAGGCGGAAGTCGCGGCCGGGGAGGCTGCCGTGGCGGATCGCGTTGGCCGCGAGTTCGGCCGTCAGGAGGGCGACGGTTCGGGCGGGGTCGGAGTCGTACGGGAGGCCGGTCCACTCGGTGAACTGCTGGACGGCGAGTTGGCGGGCCAGGCGCGCGCCGCGTCTGGTGCTGCTGAAGCGCAGGGTGAGGTGGTGGGTGGGGGTGCGGGGGTGTGCCTCGTCGGCGAGGTGGGGCTGTGTCACGTCGTCAGCGTGGCGGGGTGGGTGGGGCGGTGACCAGGCACGACGGCCGTACGTCAGGGGCGTAGTACGGCGGGGGCGGTGCGGGTGACGTCGGTTGTACTGGGCTTGTACGGCCCTTGTACGGGTCCCGATCCGTGTCCCTGCTTCTTCGGGCTGCGTTGGACATGGCCCCGGTGGTGTGCCAGGTGACGCGCGTGGCCGGGGTGGTGTGGCGGGGTCTGCTGCGGGACGGAAGGGCGTGGGAGTGTGACGACGGTACGGGATGCGCGGAACCGGCGGGCGGTGAAGGCGAGGGAGGAGGGGCCCGACGTGCCGGGCGTGTGGGCGGCGTACGGGGTGCTGCTGCAACACCTGCGGAAGCGGGCCGGATTGAACCAGCAGCAGCTTGGGGACGCGATCGGGTACTCGCTGGAGCAGGTGGCCTCGGTCGAGCAGGGGCGGCGGCCTGCTAAGGCGGCGTTCACTGCGGCGGCGGAGCGGGTGCTGGAGGCGGGTGGGGTTCTGGAGGTGCTCCAGGATGAGGTGGACCGAGCGAAGCTGCCTCGCTTCTTCCGTAACTTCGCGCTGATTGAGGCCGAGGCGGTGAGCCGATTCGACTATGAGCCCCTGCTCGTGCCAGGGCTGTTGCAGACGGAGGCGTACGCGCGGGCTCTGTTCTCCGGGCACTGCCCACCGCTGAACGAGGAGATCATCGACCAGCGTACGGAAGCGCGGCTCGGACGGCAGAAGCTACTGACGCGAGTGCCGCTCGCAGAGTTGTCCTTCATCATCAACGAGGAGGCTCTACGCGATCCGGTGGGCAGCCCTGAGGTGATGCGTGCACAGTGGCAACGGCTGCTCGAAGTGGCCGCGTTGCGGAACGTGGAGGTCCAGGTCATGCCCGCCCGCCGAGGCTTCCACCCTGGCAAGAACGGTGCGTTTGTAGTGGTGGAGACGCACGAGCACAGGCACGTCGGATACTTCGAGTCCCAAGGTGTCGGGTGCGTCGTCTCGGAGCCCACCGAGGTCAGTACCTTCGCCTTGCGATATGGCAAGCTGCGATCGCAGGCCTTGAACGTCGAGGAGTCTGCGCGACTCATCGAGCGGATGGTGGGAGAGACATGAGCGTGGAGCGGATGACCAAGCACGTGGACGGGCTGCACTGGTTCAAGAGCAGCTACAGCGGATCGGACGGCGGCAACTGCGTGGAGGTGGCCGCCGGCCTGGACGCCGTGTATGTACGGGACTCGAAGGTCGTGAATGGTGGGCCGGTGCTGCGGATCCGTCGGGGCGAGTGGGCGTCGTTCGTGGCGCTCGCTGTGGAGTAGAGCCGAGCACGGTTTCTGCGCACAACAAACGGGCTCGCTTCCGTCACTTGGGCTGACGGAGCGAGCCCGTTGTCATGCCGTCGGCTCAGAAGAGGGCGCCTTCGGCCCCCTCACCGAAATCCGAACCACCTCGGGCACCCAGCTGCTCCTTACGCTTCCGGATGGCCTCTGGGGACGGCGGGGGCAGATCGGGGTGCTTCTCCCTCGCCTCCTTCTCCGTTACTCCCTTGTGCAGACCGAGGTGGATCTCGTCGACGTACGCCTGATGGTTCAACTGGCGCAGCCGGTCGATGATCTCGGTCCGGGCGAGCAGGCCGATCGTGTAGCGGATGCCTTGGTCGGTCTCATGGAAGCCGTGGTCGAGTCGGAACGTCTCATGAGTCGGATCAGCTGGCGGGGTTTCCCCGGAGTCATCAAGCAGGTCGTGCCAGCCATAGGCCTCGACAGTGGCTCTGTCGATGTCCGCGTGAATTCGACGCAACTGTGTGACATCACCATCCGAGCATGCCGGGTCATGGAACAAGTTATAGGAGGCAGTGAGACCAATATTTCGCCGCCTCATCAGATCGCGGCGGAGACTGTCGAGATGCCCCCCGAGGACTCGAAGATTCGAAGAAGTAGCCGGACGAACCAGCGTATCGAACACATCCGATGGCGCATAATTAGGCACTTTAGGTTGCGCAATCCCTCGATCAATTGCCCACCAATAGTGCACCGAACTAGACAAGAAGGAAAATTCGCCCAAATCGGCTGTAGCGAATGCGATGACCTTTTCGGAAAAGATTTGCTTCGCCGACACGAGGGCAGGCATTACTAGATCACTCGACCTCGCCAGAACGACACACCGCTCCAAATTTCGTAGTGCTCGATAAAGATTTGGCCGATGAGCCGCAAACCTCCACCAGTACTCGCGATACGCCTTGATCGGATCTTTATCCCGCTGCGGCTTAACTAGCGATCGAACCCTTTCCAGGAGTTCCGGATAATCCGCAGCCTTCCCCAGAGGCCAATCCCAGAAGGAAATTACCCATCGACTGGCTGCCGAATCGATTTGCGAATTCAGATCCTGCCCATTCAAGTACCGAAAAAGAACTTCTGAATTCTTCGCATTCGCTGCCGTGTAGCTTGCAGCGTCACTCGGAGAGAGGGTGAAACCTGTACCTAGGAGGTTGGATCCCTGGAACGCAATTCCCTGGTTACGCAGCAAGCGGCCTACCAGGCCAGAGGAACGCGTCTTTGGACTCAGGGATGCGTCGATACCGGCGACGGGCACGCCATCTAGGGCGCAGCGCAGCAGACTGGAGAGCCGAGCTCTAGTCAGCCATGCGATGCAGTAATGAAGCGTCGCGGAGCGAGATGGCCACGGCCTGCCTCTGACGGCAGCCTTGATCTGGAAACCGTCATCTACCAGCTGCTGAAGACCAACAGCACGGGAATCACCTTGCGCCAACGTATTGGTGGAGATTACCGCCACCTGCCCTTTTGCATTGAGCAGGCCAGCCTGCCTAAGCAGGAAGTATGCAACCAAGTCAGCGGTGCCGCGAACACCTCGAACTCCACGACCAACTGTCTCGACCATAAAATCGCGGTACGCCTCACCAAACGAGGTCTTCAACTTCAGCCCGCCGAGAAATGGCGGGTTCCCCACGATTGCGTCGAATCCGCCCCGACTGGTGAACACCTCCGGAAACACCAACGGCCAATGCACAGGCCGCCGCTCCAGCGCCCCCTCCGGCAGCTCCGCCCCCAGCCACTCCTCTGCCCTGGCCCGAGCTTCGCGCACCACATCAGAGTCGTCCTGGACCCCGTCCTCCATAATCCGCTGGACGATCCATGCCGCCTGTGGGAACAGATCCCTGACTCTCTCCCCACCGTCCTCCGCGTACCAAGGCACCCGCCCCGAAGCACAAGTGGCAATCGCCGCCCCCGCGATCAGGTCACCCACCAGCCGCAGTCGCCGCGAGTGCCGGTTGACCTCCTCCAGGCGCTCCCGCTTCCTCTGCAGCGCCGGCAGGTCCACGCCCTTGATCGCCGTGATCGCAAGGCGCTCCCGCGTGAGCTGGTCCACCAGCTGCCGGGCCTGCTCGGCCAGGATGTCGGTCTGCTGCTCCGGCTTCATGTGGACGCCCTGGATCTGCTTCATGCTGTGTACGCCCAGCAGCGAGTCGCCGCACACCAGGCGGTCGTCCAGGAATGTGAAGGGCCGCTCGGGGTCCATCGACACCAGCCACAGCGACAGCTTGGCCATCTCCACCGCCATGGGGTTGATGTCCACCCCGTACAGGCAGTGCTCGATGATCTGGCGGCGGGCCTCGACAACCACCGGGTCCTGTTCCGCGTCAGCCGCCGTCACGGCCTCCACGGCGCGCCCCGCCCGGTAGACCATCGCGTCCGCGCGGCCCTCGTTCTCCCAGGCCTCTATCAGCCGGTCGCCGAGGTAACGGCAGGCCGCCACCAGGAACGCCGCCGAACCCATCGCTATGTCCGCGACCTTCAGGTCGAGGATCTGGTCCGCCGACTTCAGGCGCCACTCCGCCGTGTCCGCCGTCTGGAGCGGGCCCGGCTCGTACACCAGGGGCTCCAGGGCGTGCAGCACGACCTCCTCTGCCAGGAAGCGGGGCGTGTAGTGCGTGCCCGTGTTCTTCCGCAGCGAGGACTCCGTGACGTACAGGGCGCCGTTCGGGATGACCGTCGGCAGGCCCCGCAGGTCGTCGCGGAGGATGCCGGCGAAGGGCAGGAGCCGCTCCGTCAGGGCCGGGTCCTTCGTCACGGCGTTGAGGCGGCGACGGGTCTCCGCCGCGGCCTCGGCCACCACCGGGGCGAGCTTCTTCTCCAACTGCCCGGCCGTCGCGGGCGGCTTCGGGTCCTTCCACTTCTCGTGGACGGACTTCGCGAGCGTCTTCAGCGAGCCGCCCGACTTCGCTGCCAGGGACTCCAGTTCCCGCAGCGGTACCTCGTGTTCCAGGCCCTCCGGGCCGATCAGTCCCACCATGTGCTCGGTCGCACGGCGGCCGTCGAAGGACAGCAGGCCCTCGTAGACGTAGCCGATCTGCTCGACGTCCAGCGCGCGGAAGCTGAGCGTGCGGACCTCTCGGTCCTTGCCCTTGCCGACGCGGACCTCCTGCACCGCCTGGAGCATGTGCAGTACCGTGCGGTCGTCTATCGGGAGGAGCGGGGTGGTGCGCTCCAGCCAGGGATAGGCGTCGGGGTCGAAGATCGAGCCGTCGTAGGCCGGGAGGTGAAGGCCGGAGCCCTGGTGGTCCACTCCCCCGTGCACCGCGTGGAACAGGGCTATCAGGCGGTGCCACGCCGACCTGGTGTGCTCCAGCGACGCCTCGCCCTCCTCGTCGGCGCGCGCCTTCAGCTCGTCGCGTAGGAAGCGTGCGGAGTACGACCGGGCGTAGACCTCGTTGTCCGCCGGGAGCAGACCGCGTTCCTCGGCGAACAGCAGGAAAACTATGCGCATCATCACGGCGACCGAGGCGCGGTACACCTCGCCCGCGCTGACCCCCGACGCGTGCAGGCCGGGGGCGCCGTCCTCCATCGTCCGTACGTCCGCGCGGCCGATCGCGTCCACCAGGAGCTCCACCGCCTGGCGGACCTGGACGCCCAGCGCCTCGGTGACGTCCTCGCCCGCCGCGAGGCTCTCCTTGAGCAGGCCCACCAGCGTCTCGGGCTCGTCGTACTCGAAGAAGCGGCGCCGGCGCAGCAGGGAGACGAAGGCGCGGACGACGTTGCGTTCCGCCGCCTCGTTCCAGCCGATCGCGTCGAAGACGGCCGTCGTCGTGACGCCGCCCAGCGGGGCCCACACCAGGCACCACCAGCGGCCATCGGTCACCAGACCCAGCGGCACGCCGTGGTGGCGGAGCAAGCGGGCCAGGCGGTCGGCCGGCGCCGCTGCCCAGTCGCCGCCACCTCCGGCCCGTGCGGTGGGCGCGGTACCCGCCGGGACCGTCAGGCCGAGCAGCCGTACCCGCTTGGCGGCGGCCTCGGTGCTGGGCTCTGTCGCAAGGTCGGTCCCCGGGTCGACCAGGGCGAAGTCGGGGCGGACCTCGGTGTTGTGCTCCGCGACGCGCAGGGTGAGGCGGTCCAGGCCGTGGTGCTCCGACTCCCCCAACCGGAGCGTCAGGGCGTCGTTCCAGCCGAGCAGCCGGCTCAGGATGTACGCCACCCACTCGTCGCGGCCCGCGGTCGTGTCGGTCTGCCAGTCGGCGTGCCGGGCGCGCAGCCGGGCCCGTTCGTCCTTCTCCAAGGCGTCGAGCTGGGGCCAGGCGCGCAGCAGTACGGGCATGGTGAGGAAGGGGCCGGAGACCTCGGTGAGGTCCAGCCACTCCTGGTGCTGCCGGCGGCCGTCGGCCGCCTGGGCCTTGGCTGCGGCCATTCCGGAGTTCGCGGGGCGGCGGGGGCTCATCGGCGGGCCTCCTTTGCGGGAACGACGAAGACGACGGCGGCGGGGAAGAGGTGGGAGCGGGGCTCGCGGTAGCGGGCGGCGATG
This sequence comes from Streptomyces sp. NPDC093260, assembly GCF_040683715.1. Lineage (NCBI taxonomy): Bacteria > Bacillati > Actinomycetota > Actinomycetes > Kitasatosporales > Streptomycetaceae > Streptomyces > Streptomyces sp. NPDC093260. The sequence goes on along the minus strand of NZ_JBFBEK010000012.1, from coordinate 137,763 downwards.
GCGGCGAGTTCGCGCTCACGCTCGGCGGGGATGCCCTTGAGGCGGTCGTCCCAGCGGCGGCGGTCGTCCTCGAACTGGCGGCGCTCGTGGCCGGTCAGCTCGTGGGTGGACAGCAGGGCCAGTTGTTCGCCGTCGCCGTCGCCCTCCTCCTTGAGCTTGGCGCGCAGGGTGGCCTCGAAGCGGTCGAGGGTGGCCGTGATACGGCGCTCCTCCTCGGCCCTGCGGTCGGCGAGCCGGCTCTCCAACTGGCGGCCCAGTTCGGCGGCGCGCGCCTCCAGCGACCTGTAGAGCGGGTCGCGGAGTCTCGGCCAGGCCTCCGTCAGTTCCTTGCGGAGGTGCGGGGCGGCCTCGATGCCCTCGGTGAGTGCCTGGGAGAGGACCCTGCCCTGCTCACCCACCGACTCCCAACGGCGGAAGCGGCCGGTGTCGCCGAACCAGCCGCCCGCGTAGAGGACTTCTTCGTGCAGGCGGGTGCCGTCGGTGCCGACGAGGACGTAGCGCGCGTAGGCGGAGACGAGTGTCGTCGTGACCGCCGGATCGTCCGTCACGACGGCGGTGACGCGGCTGAGGCCCACCGAGTCGGCGTTCCAGACGGCGGCGGTGAGCAGACGCGTGGAGAGGGCCACCAGCGGGTGCTTGAGGTGGGCGAGGACCACGTCGTCCTTGGCCTGCGCGGCCACCACCGGGGAGAAGGTGAGCGGGCGTTGCTCGCTCTGGCGGAGCTTGTGCGCCAGGCCGCGGGTCGCCCGCTCCCAGCTGCCGGACAGGGGCTGTACGTCGAAGAGGTCACCGGACTCGAAGTCGTCGGCCCGAAAGGCGGACGGCAGCAGCGGCGGCTGGTGGTCCAGGGCCAGGGCCGTGTCGACCACCCGCTTGACGTTGCCCGGCGTCAGGCCCAGCGCCGTCACCGTCTCGTCGTACTGGTCCGCGAGCCGCTTCGTCTGCGCGGTGACGTTCTGCTCGGGCGCGACCTCGCCGCCGGTGCGGCGGCCCTTGATCGGCTTGGGCTTGGCGTTCTCGATGTCGACGGGGGCGGTGTCGCCGGTCATGCGGCGTTGTACGGCGTCGGCGAGGACGGCGTTGACGGAGCCGAGGTCGTGCTCCATGCGCGCGACCTTCTTGGCGACGCGGGAGAGGAATTCGAGGTCGGCCTCGTAGGAGCCGGCCTGGGCCTGCTGCCAGCCGGAGCCGATGAAGTGGGTGATCTCCGGGTCACGCTTCTGGCCCCAGCGGTCGATACGGCCTATTCGCTGTTCGAGCTTGTTGGGGTTGAAGGGTATGTCGTAGTTGATCAGGCGGTGGCAGTGGTTCTGGAGGTCGATGCCCTCGCCGGCCGCGTCGGTGGCGAGCAGGATGCGGACCTTGCCCTCGGGGAGGGACGGGTCGGCCTGGAAGCCGAGCCGGATGCGCTCGCGCTCCTCGGCGGACAGGCCGCCGTGGAGGCGTTCGACGCGGCCGCCGTCGGTGAGCTGCTCCTGCTGGAGCAGGTCGTACAGCCACTCCTGCGTGTCACGGTACTCGGTGAAGACGACGACCCGCTCGTTGGTCCAGAACCTGCCGTCGGACGGCCGGCAGATCGCCTTGAGTTCACGGATCAGCGCCTCGGCCTTGGAGTCGGGCGCGGCCTCATGTGTGAGTGCCCAGCGCTCCATCTCCTGAAGCAGGTCCAGTTCCCGTCCGTCCTCGGCGGGCGTGAGCGAAGTGGAACGGGTGAGGGCGTCGTCCTCGGCGTCGACGAGGCCGGTGTCGTCGAGGTCGGCGACGAGGTCGGCGAACTCCTCCAGCCACTCGGGAACTTCGGCCGCGGCCGTGCGGCCACGTGCGGGGCCGGTGTCCTCCAGGTGGGAGAGGTACACCTGGACGGTGTGGAGGAAGGCCGCCGGGGAGGAGAAGAGCCGCTTCTTCAGCAGCAGTGTCACCAGGTCGGCGGCGCGGCGTCCGCCGCGGGCCTTCGGCGTGAGCTTCTTGCGGCGCAGTTCGGCGAAGGAGCCGAGCAGCGCGTGGATCTCCCGTTCCTGCGGCGTGTAGTCGACGGAGAGTTCCAGGGTCTTACGGGTGCGGAAGCGAGGCGTGCCGTCGGCGTTGGTGACGGTGGACTTCAAGCGCCGTACGACCGTGTCCTTCAGGGCCTCCTTGTCCGGGTCGACGCCGCGCGCGAAGCGCTGGTCGTCGATGAGTTCGAGCAGTGCCGTGTACGACTCCGGGTAGCCGTTGTGCGGGGTGGCGGAGAGGAAGAGCCTGTGCTCGAAGTGCGGGACGAGGCGCCGGATCAGCTTGGTCTGCTGGGAGTCGACGGCGTACACCTGCTTGGGCGCGGCGGGTGCCACGTGGTGGGCCTCGTCGAGGACGAGCAGGTCGAAGAAGCGCTTGTGCTCGCCGTCAGCGCTCTCCTCGGGGGCGCCGATGACCTCGTCGAGGAGACGCTGGGCCTTCTGGCCGCGCAGCCAGGGCAGGGAGACGATGGTGAGGGGGTGGACGCGGAAGGGGTTGGCCGCCGTGCCGTGAGTGCGACGCAGGCGGGCGCAGTGCTCGGAGTCGACGATGGTGAACTCCAGGCCGAACTTCTCGGCCATCTCGTCGCGCCACTTGAGGGTGAGGCCGGCCGGGCAGACGACCATGGTTCGGCGGGCCCGGCCGCGCAGCAGGAGTTCCTGCACGACGAGGCCTGCCTCGATGGTCTTGCCGAGGCCGACGTCGTCGGCCAGGAGGAGGTTGACGCGGGGTGCGCCGACCGCTCGCGCCACCGGCTCCAACTGGTACGGCTCCACGGCGACGCCGGAACGGAACGGCGCCTGCAGCGTCTTGGCGTCGGCCGAGGCGACCGCGGACCAGCGGACGGCGTCGAGGAACGCGGCGAGGCGGCTCGGGGAGTCGTACGAACCGGTGGACGCGTCGGGCAGGGAACCCGCGGGCAGGACACGGCGGCCGGGCTCGACCTCCCAGATGACGGAGAGAGTGTCACCGAAGCGGCCGTCGGCCACGGACTGGAGATGGATCAGCGTGGCGCTCCGGCGGTCGTCTTCGCCTTCGACCGCCGGAGACGGCTCGACACGGGCGACCACCCATGACTGTCCGCGTACTTCGACGAGATTGCCTTCCTCGGGGAGCCGTTCGGCCCCCGTCCGCTCGGTCGCACGCTGAACTGCCGACGTCATGAGCGCCATTCCCCTCGGTGTCTCCTGCGCCGTCCGCAGACAGTGACCTGTCTCCCCACCGGAAACGACGCGACGGGAGCGTAACACGATCCGTCAACTGTGAACAGAGATTACAAAGTTCCAATCCGGGCAGGACACCGCGGCTTCAGCTCATACGTCGCAGCCGACCCATCAGGGCCCTGCTCCGCCCGCGCACGGCGTCCCCCGCGGGCAGGATCCGGTCCTCCTCGTCGGCCAGGCGCCGCAGCAGTTCCTCCGCGGCAAGCCGTTCTCCAGTGCGGATCAGCAGTACGGCGATCTCGTAGCGGGTGTCCAGCACGGCGGGTTGCCCCGGCCCGAGCAGGCTGCGCTGTTCGGCGAGGACGGACTTCAGTTCGTCCAGGGCCTCGCGGGTGCGGCCGAGCGCGCCCACACACAGGGCGGCTCCGGCCCGTGCGGCGAGGATGTCCGCGCGATCCAGGCCGGGAACGGCCATCAGTTCCTGGTACTGCTCCAGAGCACGGGCTGGACGGCCGGCACGACGCAGGGCTTCGATCTCGGCCAGGCGCGGGTGAGGGGGCACCGCCTCGGCGGCAGGAGCCGGCCGGGGGGCCCAGGCGGCGAGCAGGGCGGCCACCTCCGCCGCGGAGGCGGGCCGGTCCTCCGGTTTCTTCTCCAGCAGCCGCTCGACCAGCGTCCGCAGGTCGTCCGGAACATCGGGGCGGCGGTCGGCGAGCGGCGGTACGGGCTCGTTGGCGTGCCGGTGGTACAGCATGAAGGGGCTGCCGTCGGTGAAGGGGGGTGCGCCGGTGAGCAGTTCGTACAGGACACAGCCCAGCGAGTAGAGGTCACTGGCGGGCACCGTCCGGCCCACGGCCTGTTCCGGCGCCATGTAGACGACCGTGCCGGGGGTGGCGTTGGAGGCGGTGAAGCGGGTTTCGCCGGGCTGGGGCTCCAGGGCGGCGGCGACCCCGAAGTCCAGGACCTTCACCTCCCCTTCGGGAGTGATCATCAGGTTGGACGGTTTGAGGTCGCGGTGCACGATGCCCTGACCGTGGGCGTAGGACAGTGTCTCGGCCGTTCGGCGGGCTATGTCCGCGGCCTGCTCTATGCCGAGCGGGCCGTCGTTCTTGAGGACGGCGTCCAAGGCGCGGCCCGGGACGAGGTCCATGACCAGGTAGAGCTCGCCCTCGTGGTTACCGTGGTCGTGGACGGCGGGGATACCCGGGTGACGCAGGCGGCTGGTCAGGCGGGTCTCGCGCAGGAAACGGCGCTCCAGCGTGCTGAGTTCGGCACCGCGACCACGGGGCGCGAGTACCTTGACGGCCACCTCACGGCCGTGTTCGCGGTCATGGGCCGCCCAGACCGCCCCCATGCCGCCCCGGCCCAGTTCGTGCGTGAGCTCGTACCGTCCAAGGCTTCGCCGCATCGCGCCTCGCCCCCCAGTTCCGGCGCCTGCCGCGCCCACCACCTCCCGTGGACCGGGAACGCACGGCACCCGGCCGAGGAGGCCATTCTGTCACTGGTCACGGCTCTCTTGCGCCCCGCGGGACCAGAAAGGTGGTGCCTGCAACCGGCCCCGCACAGCCGCCCGGACGAGCCGGCTCGGCTCACAGGGGCATCGGGCCCTGCGGAACCAGGAACGGGCGGCGCGGATCCTCGGCCGGAGTACGCCTGACGGCCAGCTCGGGATCCGGCTTCGGCAGATGGGGTGCGAGAGCCGCGTAGACCTCTGCGGCGGACGAGGGGCGCTCGTCCGGCTGCTTGGCGAGCAGGGCCGTGATCAGGTTCTGGAGGTCGCCGGGTACGTCCACCCCCGCGTCGGCGACGAGGGGCGGGGGCGAAGCGAGGTGGTGGGAGGCGAGGAGTGCCGGTTGCCGGGTGGGGAAGGGGGGTTCGCCCGTGAGCATGTGGTGCAGCAGGCAGCCCACGGCGTACAGGTCGCTGCGGCCGTCGAGCTCGTCCCGCCCGGCCAGCATTTCGGGTGAGGCGCAGAAGAGGTTGCCGACGCCCTCGCCGGTCGTCGTCAGCCGGGGATCCGTGTCACTGAGCAGCTTGACCAGTCCGAAGTCCAGGATCTTCACGATGCCGTCCCGCCGGATCATGATGTTCTGTGTCTTCAGGTCACGGTGGACGAGGTCGGCGGCATGCACCGCGGACAGTCCCGCGCACAGCTGGGCAGCAACGGAGACTGCAGAGGGAACGTCGAACCGCCTGTCCTGCTGCTGGTCGAAGAGGTACTCGAGCGTGGTTCCCTCGATCAGCTCCATCACCAGGCAACAGGTGTCGGCCGTGATCGACGCGTCGAAGACAGTGGTGATGTTGGTGTGGTCCAGACGCGCGGCGGCCCGTGTCTCCCTGCTGAACCGTGCCAGAGCCGCGTCTCGGCTGCTCGGCACGGCCAGCAGTTCCGTGGCGACGGTCTTCACCGCGACGGGCCGGTCGAGGGGCAGGTCGCGCCCCTGCCATACCTGCCCCATGATGCCTCGGCCCAGAACCGACTCCAGCCGATAGCGCTCACAGAGCATCGATCCCGGCACGAGACCCGGCATATTCCTTGACCTCCACATTCCCCACACATCAAGGCGGAACGAAAACACTGTGAACAAAGTCAATGAGCGTAGTAGCCTTCCATGCAATACGGCCGCTGGGACGCCGACCAGCCCAGCCGCCCAGTACCTCGGAGACTGATCGATGAGTACCCCGGACGCCGTACCCGTCAGCCTGGCCGAGATCGCCCGGATCGCAGGCGTGGGCCGCGCCGCGGTGAGCAACTGGCGCCGCCGCCATGACTCCTTCCCCACGCGGATCGCGGGCACCGACGTGAGCCCGCAGTTCTCGCTGGCTGAGGTCGAGCAGTGGCTGAGGGAGAACGGCAAGCTCAACGGCGTCGGCCGCCGGGAGCTCCTCTGGCCCCGCTTCGAGGCGCTCGGCAGCAGGAACGAGTCGGGGTTGGCCATTGCGGAGGCCGCTCGCCGTATGCGTTCCTCCAGGGCACGGAACGCCCACCCCGAACTCTCCGCGCAGGCCCGAGACCTGGCGGCCGAGGCCGCGAAGCTGGGGCGAGAGGAGGGGCCCCGGGAGACCTTCGAGTTCCTGCTGCAACGGTGGCTGGAAACCCATGTCCGGCAACTCAGCACCACGCCGCCCCCACTCGCCACGCTGATGACCCGTATCGCCCTCGCCGTCCGTCTCGGTCCCGGGGACGGCGGGCTGACCTTCATCGATCCAGCATGCGGCACAGGGCACCTGGCCGCCGCGGCCGCGCAGGAATACGACGGCCCGGGGTTCGAACTGCTGGCGTGCGAGCGGGATCCTGCGCTGGCCGCGTTGGCGTCCGCCCGGCTCGGCTTTGTCGCGGAGGAGCGTGACGTTCATACCCGGATCGCCACGGCCGACGCGCTGCGAGAGAATCCTTTCGCTCTCGCCAGTGCCGATATCGCACTCTGCAACCCGCCGTTCAACGAACGCGACTGGGGCTACGAGGAGCTCGCCACCGACCAGCGCTGGACCCATGGGCTGCCCCCGCGCACCGAGCCCGAACTGGCTTGGGTCCAGCACCTCCTCTCCCACCTCAAGCCGGGTGGGGCTGCCGTGCTCGTGCTTCCGCCGGCGGTCGCCTCGCGCAAGGCGGGCCGCCGTATCCGAAGCTCGCTACTGCGTACCGGAGCCCTCCGGGCGGTCGTGTCCCTGCCTCCTGGCAGCGCCCAACCACACAGTGTCTCCCTACAGTTGTGGGTTCTGCGGGCAGCCGCGGACGGCCCCGCAGCCGCTCCTCCGAGCCAGGACGCCCTCCTCGTGGACGCCACACGTTTCGCACGACTGGGGACCCGCGAGCCGAACCCTGACTGGGACGCTCTCGGTTCGTTCGTCCTCACCGCTCTGGCGACTCTCGACCATTCCGACCAGGAGCCGCCGGAGGGTGCTGTCCGCGTTCCTCTTCTCGACCTCCTGGACGACGAGGTGGATGTCACCCCGGGTCGTTACACAGCATCGATGACGGAACCTTCCGGCAAGGAACTGGCCGCGAAGTGGAACCAGTTCGGGTCCCTGCTGACCGATCTGGCCGATCACGCGGAACACCTCTCCGGACTCTGCGCCGAGGCCGGCACGTCCCCGACCACAACGACCGTGGGGGACCTGGTCAAAGCTGGCGCCCTGACGCTGAGCGCCGGCCAGCAACCCCCGGAGACGACGGCACCGACCAGTGGGGCCGCCCTGCCACTCCTCACCGTCGCCGACCTCCTGCACGACGGCAGTCCCGGCGGGCTCCTGTCCACCAACTCGGCACACGCCATCGCGGAGAAGGGTGACGTCGTGGTCGCCGGAGTGATCCGGGCCTTCCAAGCGTGGGTCCACGAAGGACCGCCGATGGCCGTCGGTCCCCAGCTCTACGTCCTGCGCGTGGACTCGGAGAAGTTGAACGCCCACTTCCTCGCGGGTTGTCTGCGCGCGCCGGCAAACGGGCGCCAGGCAGGCACCCACGCCTCCAGCTCGTCCCGGGTCGACATCCGGCGTCTCCAGGTGCTCCAGCTACCCATGGAGAAGCAGGTGGCGTACGCCGAGGCGTTCCGTCGCCTCAGCGCCTTCGAGACACTGCTCACCAAGGCTGACGGTTTGGGCAAGCAACTGGCAGGCGACGTGAACGACCGACTCGCGAGGGCACGGACCTTGGTGCCGATCACGTCGTCGAGGGAAAGAACAGGGCCGTAGGGGGTCTGGGCAGGCTGGGCCCCAGAACGCCTCCTTGAGGACGTCGACCTCACACTCCTCGCCGGTGTTCGGATCGGTGCCAAGAAACCGGCCGCTGAGCGGATCGGTCTGGACACGCGTAGTCCGCCATCCACGCGCGCTGAGGCCGGCTGTGAGTGAGGCGACGATCTCCTGCATCGGAGCGGGGTTCTCAGTGGCGACGTCGAGGTCACGACTGAAACGTTCGACCAGGCCGTGGGCCTGCACGGCGTATCCACCGGTGAGGACCAGAGGGTAAGGGGAGCCGATGTTGAGGATGTCGGCGAGGAGACGCTCGTGGAGCGGAGTGAGCTTCACGCGGCGGTCGCGTCGGCCGGAGCGGAGCGCAGCAGCTCGGGGAAGGCGTCCTCCCAGACCTCGCGGATGTAGGGACTGATCAAGCGCCGCAGCACGGGCCACTGCTCGGCGAGCAGCCGGTGGTGCAGGAGGGTCACCAGGTCCTCGCGTAGTCCTTCGGCGAGGACGGTTCGGTAGAGCGTCATGCGGGACTTCGGACGGTCCAGGCTGTAGCTCGTCCGCCCGGACCAGACGATGTGGAGCGGCAGGTCCACGTTGCCCTCGACGGGGCCGGCCAGCTCCTGCAAGCGCTCGGGCAGTCGGCTACGGTAGCGGCCCCGCAGCACCTCGGCGCGGGGGGCGGTGATCGTCGCGTCCATGCATCCAGTATCGCTGCTGGGAGGCGGCGGCATGGCGGATACGGGGGTCCCAGTCGTACGTACGGGTCGGGCGTCCGCCCTTCTTTCGGACATCTCAGTCAGGGCGCGCTTAGCGCATCATCGCCTACCCGCGCAGGCGTCCAGGTGGCGCGGCAACCGGCGGCCCTGTAGACCCAGGACCAGCCCTGCTCGTGGGCACAGGTGATCATGACGCAGCAGGTCACGCGGAGGGCCGCCGCAGTGGAATCGGCTGCGGCTTCGGTCTCGGTTCGGAAATGACGACGGTGCCGAAGCCGAGGCCCATGGCGCCGGCGCAGTGGACGAGAAGGACACGGGGGCGGGCGAGGCCGCGGTAGCGGCCGGAGGGCGCAAACGGCATCTATAGGGCACGCCGCTCCGGCCCCGAACGCAGCCCGGTCGCTCAGGACCCACGCCGCGGACAGCTGTCGAGCCGCGCAGCAAACCTCCCAAGCGGGAGCCAGGCACCTGTGTCCAGGTCCCCGTCAGGGCGGCCACCTGGTCAGCAAGCTGGGACGCTCCCGCGCCCGATGCTGACCGTTTGCTGACCCGAGCGGGGCCATCAAGCCTCTGACCTGCGGAAACGCCAGGAGCACGGGAGACGGGCCTGTCCTGTCGGCGCCACCGCGGTGGGGCCGACGGGTGTGGCCATCGCGCCGTCGCCTCCCTGTCGCTTCGCGTGATCTCATCGTCCGCCACTTGTCAGGCGAGCCATGCGGACTCCTTGTGACGCAGACGTGGGGGGACGTCCGAGTGGCCCGCGACGGTCGGGGTGCCCGTGGTGCCGGGAACGGCCGAGTGCCCCAGGTGCCGGTGCACGAAGTGGATGGCCATCGCGCCCTCGCCGGCCGCGGAGGCCACCCGCTTCACCGAGCCGCTACGGACGTCCCCTACCGCGAAGACGCCGGGCAGGCTGGCCTCCAGCGTCATGCACGGGCGCCCACGGCCGTGCCACACCTCGGGGTAGGCGCAGGCTTCCTGGGCCTCCGGTCCGGTGAGGACGAAGCCGCGGGAGTCGAGGGCGATGGTGCCGGCGAGCCACTCGGTGTGGGGGTCGGCTCCGGTGAAGACGAACAGGCTCCGTACCGCGAGCCGGCGGTGCGCGCCCGTGCGGTTGTCGACCACGTCGAGCTCCTCCAGCACTTCCCGGCCGATGACCTCGGTGACCTCGGTGTGCAGCATGACTTCCACCCGCGGATGGCGCTCGACCTGGTCGACCAGGTAGCGGGACATGTTGGCCTCGAGGCTGGCTCCTCGGACCAGCAGGTGCACCTTCGGCGCGAACCCGGCGAGGAACAGCACCGCCTGGCCCGCCGAGTTGCCTCCGCCGACGACGGCCACCGGGTCGGTGCGGCACTGCTGGGCCTCGTAGACGGTCGCCGAGTAGTGCACGCTCGTTCCCTCCAGGCGTTCGATGCCGGGCACGTGGAGTCGGCGGTAGCGGGCCCCCATGGCCAGGACGACGGCGCGGGCGGCGATCTCGCTGCCGTCGGCGAACGCCACCACGTAGTGGTCCTGGTCCTTGGCATGGAGGCCGGTCGCCTCCAGCGGAAGGCTGATCCTGGCGCCGAACTTGTCGGCCTGGAGCACGGCTCGTTCGGTGAGTTCGGCGCCGGAGATGCCGGACGGGAAGCCGAGCAGGTTCTCGATGCGGGACGACGTGCCGGCCTGGCCGCCGGTGGCCATCGCCTCCACCACCGTGGTGTTCAGGCCCTCTGAGGCGGCGTACACCGCGGCGGCCAGGCCGGCCGGTCCTGAGCCCACGATGAGGACGTCGCCGTGACGGTTTCCGGCGGGCAGGGACGGCAGGCCGATGAGCCGGGCCAGTTCCGCGTTGCTGGGGTTGCGCAACAGGGTGGTGTCCCGCCAGATGACGAGTGGTGTCTCCGCCGGGCCGACGCCGAAGCGGCGCAGCAGTTCCTCGGCCTCCTTGTCGGTCTCCAGGTCGATCCAGCGGTGCGGCAACCGGTTGCGGACGGCGAACTCGCGCAGCCGTCTGGTGTCGGGCGAGTAGCGCGAGCCGATGATGCGGAAGCCGGCGCCCTGCCCGACGAGCAGCGCCCGACGGCCCAGGCAGGCGCGCAGCACGACGTCCCCGATGGTGGGGTCCTGGGACACCAGATGACGCAACTGGTCCAGGGAGACGACGAGGACCTCGCCCGGCTCCCTGGCGACAGCGGTGTAGAAGGCCACCTGTCCGTACAGCAGGCCGAGTTCGCCGATGAAGCGACCGGGGCCGTGCACGCGCAGCACGTGCTCCTCGGGAGTGCCGTGGTCCTCGACGACGGCGACGCTGCCGCTCAGGACGACGAAGAACGTCTCGCAGCGCTCCCCCTCCCGGATCAGCACGTCGTTCGGGGCCATGGTCCGGCGTTGCCCGTGCTCCGCCAGACGGGCTATCTGGTCCTCCGTGAGGCGCGGATACGCGCCGTAGACGTCCGGTGTCTCCCAGAAGGCGGTTTCGTCCGCCTTCTCCGGCACCGTTCCTCCGCCCGGCGCCGACTGGTCGCCGGACATCAGACGAACGCCTCGTGAACATAGCACCAGCGCCAGTCCTCGCCGGGCTGGAACGATCGCACGATCGGATGGGCGACGGCAGCCGCGTGCTTGCGCGCGTGCTTGTTCGGCGAGGAGTCGCAGCAGCCGACGTGCCCGCAGGTCAGGCAGAGCCTCAGGTGGACCCACGGGGAGCCGAGCATCAGACACTCCTGACACCCTTCTGGGGTCAGCGGCTGGACCGGCCTGACGAGCGCGAGGTGGGGGTCTGCGTGCAGGGTCATACGGATCACCCTTTCCGGGCGGTGATCGACTGTTCCACCCACCGGCGCAGAGCGGGGGCGGGCGCCGCCCCCGCCTGCCGGGCGACCGTCTCGCCCCGGTCGAGGATCAGCAGCGTCGGTACGGCCTGGACCTCGAAGCGCTGCGACAGTCGCGGGTTCTTGTCGACGTCGACCTTGGCGAGTTTGATGCGGCCGGCGAGGTCGGTGGCGACCTTCTCCAGTGCGGGGCTGACCATGCGGCAGGGCCCGCACCAGGTGGCCCAGAGGTCGACCACGACGGGGACGTCGGCCCGCTCGACGACCTCGGTGAAGTCGTCGTCGCCCGCCTCCACCATCCACGGTAGGGGCTGCTTGCAGTGGCCGCACTTGGGGCGGCCCTCCGCGGCCACGGGCACCCGGTTGGTGCGCCCGCAGTGCGGACAGGTGACGGTGGTGGCCTGCACGGTGCTCATGCCGCCCGCGCTCCCTTCACGTCTTCGGGCTGGTCGTAGGTGACCACCAGCTCTCCGTGTTCGGCGTCGACGCGGACCGTCGCGCCGTCCTGGACGTCACCGCGCAGCAGGGCGCGCCCGACCATCGTCTCGACCTCGTGGGAGATGTAGCGGCGCAGCGGCCTGGCCCCGTACACCGGGTCGTAACCCTGGTGGGCGATCAGCTCCCGGGCGGCTTCGGTGAGTTCGATGGTGATGCGGCGTTCGGCGAGTCGGCGGCGCAGCTCATCGAACTGCAGATCCACGATCCGCTCGATCTGCCGCTCGCCGAGCGGCTTGAACAGCACGATGTCGTCGACGCGGTTGAGGAACTCCGGGCGGAAGTGCCCGCGCAGCTCGCCCATCACCAGGGCGCGGGCGTCCGGTTTGATCTCGCCCTCGGCGGTGACGCCGTCGAGGAGGTACTCGGAGCCGATGTTCGACGTCATGATGATCACGGTGTTGCGGAAGTCGACGGTGCGGCCCTGAGCATCGGTGATGCGGCCGTCGTCGAGGATCTGCAGCAGGGTGTTGAAGACGTCGGTGTGCGCCTTCTCGATCTCGTCGAACAGCACGACGGAGTACGGCTTGCGGCGTACGGCCTCGGTGAGCTGGCCGCCTTCCTCGTAGCCGACGTATCCGGGTGGTGCGCCCATGAGCCGGCTGACGGTGTGCCGCTCCTGGTACTCGCTCATGTCGAGGCGGACCATGTTCTCCTCGGAGTCGAACAGGGCCGCCGCGAGGGTCTTGGCCAGCTCGGTCTTGCCGACGCCGGTGGGGCCGAGGAAGATGAACGAGCCGATGGGGCGGCGCGGGTCGCGGATGCCGGAGCGGGCGCGGATGATGGCGTCGGCGACGAGTTTGACGGCCTCGTCCTGGCCGATGACGCGCTCGCGCAGGATCTCGTCGAGACGCAGCAGCTTCTCGCGTTCGCCCTCCTGGAGACGGGCGACGGGGATGCCGGTCCAGGCGGCGACGATCTCGGCGATCTCCTCCTCGGTGACGACCTCGCGCAGCAGCCGGTTCTGCCCCTGTTTGGTGGCCAGCTGCTCCTCCTCGGCCTTCAGCCGGCGCTCCAGCTCCTGGAGGCGGCCGTAGCGTAGTTCGGCGGCGCGGTTGAGGTCGTAGGCGCGTTCGGCCTCCTCCGCCTCGTGGCGGACCTGCTCCAGCTCCTGGCGCAGTTCCTGCACGCGGCGGATGGCCTGCCGTTCGGCCTCCCACTGGGCGCGTTTGGCGTCGGCCTCGCCGCGCAGGTCGGCCAGTTCCCTGCGCAGTTCCTCCAGGCGAGTTCTGCTGGCGGCGTCGGTCTCCTTGGACAGGGCCGCCTCCTCGATCTCCAGGCGGGTGACGCGGCGGGTGATCTCGTCGAGTTCGGCGGGCATCGAGTCGATCTCGGTACGCAGCCGGGCGCACGCCTCGTCGACGAGGTCGATGGCCTTGTCGGGCAGGAACCGGTCGGTGATGTAGCGGTGGCTGAGGGTGGCCGCGGAGACCAGTGCGGTGTCCTGGATCTTCACTCCGTGGAAGACCTCCAGGCGTTCGCGCAGTCCGCGCAGGATGGAGATGGTGTCCTCCACGCTCGGCTCGTCGACCAGCACCTGCTGGAAGCGGCGTTCGAGGGCGGCGTCCTTCTCGATGTGCTTGCGGTACTCGTCGAGGGTGGTCGCGCCGATCATGTGGAGTTCGCCGCGGGCGAGCATCGGCTTGAGCATGTTGCCCGCGTCCATGGCCCCTTCGGCGGCGCCCGCGCCGACGACGGTGTGGAGTTCGTCGACGAAGAGCAGGATGCGTCCCTGGGCGGCCTTCACCTCGGACAGGACGGCCTTGAGCCGTTCCTCGAACTCGCCGCGGTACTTGGCGCCGGCGACCAGGGAGCCCATGTCGAGAGCGAACACCGTCTTGTCACGCAGGCCCTCGGGGACGTCACCGCGGACGATGCGCTGGGCCAGGCCCTCGACGATGGCGGTCTTGCCGACGCCGGGATCGCCGATGAGGACGGGGTTGTTCTTGGTCTTGCGGCTGAGGATCTGGGTGACGCGGCGGATCTCCGCGTCACGGCCGATGACCGGGTCCAGTCGCCCGGACCGGGCCTCGAGGACGAGGTCGCGGCCGTACTTCTCCAGAGCCTCGTACGCGACTTCGGGGTTGGCGGAGGTGACGCGCTGGTTGCCGCGGACCTGGGTGAGCGCGCTCAGGAACGAATCCCGGGTCACGCCGTGCTCCTTGAGCAGGCGGCCGGCGGCGGTCGCCGAGCCCTCCTCGGCCAGCGCGAGCAGGAGGTGCTCCACGGACACGTACTCGTCCTTGAGGCGTTTGGCCTCCCGCTCGGCGGCATCGAGCAGGCGGGACAGGCGCTGGGTGACGAAGACCTGGCCGGGTGCCGCACCGGGACCGGTGACCTTGGGGCGGCGGGAGAGTTCCTCGCGCACGGCCGCGCGCAGCTCCTTCGGCTCGGTGCCGGCCTGTTGCAGCAACCGTGGGATCAGACCGTCCTCCTGGTCGAGAAGGGCGAGCAGCAGGTGTTCCCCGTCGACCTCGGTCTGCCCCATGCCGACGGCCGCGCTCTGGGCCTCCTGGAGTGCTTCCTGGGACTTCTGCGTGAGACGGTTCATGTCCATGGGGGTGTTTCACTCCTCGTACCGGCGCGGCGCAGGGCGGCTTCGAGCATGCTGATGCGGTCCAGCAGGTCGAGCACCAGGCCGATGGATGCGTAGTTGAGGCAGAGTCCGGTGCGCAGCCGCTGGACGCGGGCGAGGGCGGCCGGTGCCGTGGGTTCGAACGCCAGCCGTCCGGAGGCGTCGCGCTCGGCCTCGACCAGGCCCAGAGCGACGAACCGGCGGATGAGGTCGGGATGGACCCCGGAGCGGCGGGCCACGGTCTGCAGGGAGAGCCTGGGCACCGGCACGATCGCGTACCGGACGCGTGCCGACGTGGGAGCTGTCAGCCGGGACGCCTGGCGCGCCCCGGCGCGCGGGTCACTCATCGTGTCCTCCTGGGGTCGAACGAGGAGACGGCGGCGAGCTCCTCGAAAAGTGCGCGCTCCCGGTCGCCGAGCCTGGGCGGCACCATGATGCGGAGCTCGGCGTAGAGATCGCCGTTCGTGCCGCGCGGGTTCGGCATGCCCTCACCGCGCAGCCGCAGCCGCCGGCCGCTGGAGGAGCCCGCGGGCACGCTGACCTTCGCCGTCGCCCCGCTCGGCGTGGGCACCGGAACCGTGGCGCCCAGCGCGGCCTCCCAGGGGGTGACCGGAAGCTGCACGTACACGTCCCGGCCGTCGAGGCGGAACCGGGGGTGCGGCTGGATCCGCACTCGCAGGTACAGGTCCCCCGCGGGGGCGTCACCGTTGCCGCGGCCGCCCTCGCCCGCCAGCCGGATACGCTGCCCGTCGGTGACACCCGGTGGCACGTCGACCTCGTACCGCCGCGGCTGCCCCGTGGGACCGCCGAGCGTGACGGTGCGACGGCCTCCCCGGTAGGCCTCCTCGACGGTGAGCGGCAGTTCGGCCTCCTGGTCGGCGCCGGGGACGCGCATCCGTCCGCCGCCCCCGAAAAGCGAGCCGAACAGGTCCTCGACGTCGACGCCCTCCGCGCCGAAGCCGCTGGTGCCGTACCGGACCCGGGGGCCGCCCCCGGTGGACCAGCGGAAGCCGCCACCGGGTCCCGCGCCGGCGCCGACCCGCTCCTCCCAGTCCTCGGGGACCTTCCGGAAGTCCTCGCCGAAGCGGTCGTAACGGGCCCGCTGGTCGGGGTCGGACAGGACGCTGAAGGCCTCGTTGATCTCCTTGAACCGCTCCTCAGCCGCGGGGTCCTTGTTGACGTCCGGGTGGTACCTGCGGGCCAGCTTGCGATACGCCCGCTGGATCTCGTCCTTGTCGGCGTCCCGCGGGACCCCGAGAACCTCGTAGAAGTCGCGTGCCATGGCCGCTCACTCCCGCTTGGCGACGGTCACGGCGGCCGGCCTCAGCTGCCGCTCGGCCTCGCCGTAGCCGGGGCGCAGCACCTGCGCCACGGTGTTCGGTTCGGCGTCGGGGTCCTGGACCACGCCGACGACCTCGTGCCGCGAGGGGTCGAACGGGACGCCGGTCTCGGCGTGCCGCTCGTACCCCAGGCGTTCGAGGACGGACACGGCCTGGTCGCGCACGGCGCGGACTCCCTCGACGATCGCCCCGGGGTCGGAGCCCGCGTGGTTGAGGGCCAGTTCGAGGTTGTCGACGACGGGAAGGAAGGCCGCGGCCGTGCGGGCGCGTTCGAGGGCGCGCTCCCGGTCGAGTTCCCTGGCGTGTCGCTTGCGCAGGTTGTCCAGGTCGGCGAGGGCACGCCGCCAGCGGTCCTCGACCTCTTTCAGGGCGGCCGCGTACTCGTCCTCGACCCCGGTCGGAGCGGTGGCCGCGTCGGGGCCGGGTTCGGGCTCCGTGGTCGGTGGCGCGGGGTCGGGCAGGTGGCCCCGCGGCGGCCGTGCGGCGCCTTCGGGCGGCGGGTCGGACGATCGGTCCTGGGGAGGGGGCGGCATGGCGGTCAGCCCTTGTCGAACTCGGCGTCGACCACGTCTTCGTCACTGCCGGATCCGCCCTGCCCGGAGCCGTCCGGCCCGGCGGTGTCCGACGGACCACTCGACGCCGCGCCTTGGGCCTGGTGGGCGGCGAGTCCGGCGTAGACCTGCTGGAGTTCGGAGATCAGCGGCCTGGTCCTGTCCACTCCGGCCTCGTTCTTGACCGCGTCGCGGGCCTCGGTCAGCAGCATCTCGGCGCGGGCCTTCTCGTGCGCGGGCGCGGCGTCGGCCAGTTCGTCCAGACGCTTTTCGACCTGGTAGGCGATCGCGTCGAGTTCGTTGCGGGCGTCGACGGCCTCGCGGAGTGCCTGGTCCTGTCCCCGGTTGCTCTCGGCCTCCTGGACCATGCGTTCGACCTCGCTCCGGTCCAGGTTGGAACTCTCGCTGATGGTGATGCCCTGTTCCTTGCCGGTGTCCTTGTCGCGCGCGCTGACGTTGAGGATGCCGTTGGCGTCGATGTCGAAGGTGACCTCGATCTGCGGTTCGCCCCGCGGCGCCGGCCGGATGTCGGTGAGCTGGAACCGGCCGAGGACCCGGTTGTCGGCGGCCCGCTCGCGCTCGCCCTGGAGGACGACGATGTCGACGGCCGGCTGGTTGTCCTCGGCGGTGGAGAAGGTCTCGCTGCGGCGCACCGGGATGGTGGTGTTCCGCTCGATGATCTTCGTCATCACTCCGCCGCGCGTCTCCACGCCCAGCGACAGGGGGGTGACGTCGAGCAGCAGGACGTCCTTGACCTCGCCCTTGAGCACCCCGGCCTGGATCGCGGCGCCCAGGGCCACGACCTCGTCGGGGTTCACGCTCATGTTGGGTTCCTTGCCGCCGGTCAGTCGGCGCACCAGCGCCTGGACGGCGGGGATGCGGGTGGAACCGCCGACGAGGATGACCTCGTCGATGTCGTTCTCGCCGACCTTGGCGTCGGCCATGGCCTGCTGGACCGGACCGAGGCAGCGCTCCACCAGGTCGGCGGTGATCTGCTCGAACGTGGACCGCATGATCGAGTCGGTGAGGTGCTTGGGCCCGGAGGCGTCGGCGGTGATGAACGGCAGGCTCACCTGGGTCTGGGTGACGGAGCTGAGCTCGGTCTTGGCCTTCTCCGCCGCCTCGAACAGGCGTTGCAGCGCCTGCGGGTCCTTGCGCAGGTCGATGCCGTTCTCCTTCTGGAAGTCGTCCGCGAGGTAGTCCACCAGACGCCGGTCGAAGTCGTCGCCGCCCAGATGGCCGTCACCCGCCGTGGACCGCACCTCGACCACCCCGTCGCCGACATCGAGGATGCTCACGTCGAAGGTGCCGCCGCCCAGGTCGAAGACGAGGACGGTCTCGTGCTGCTTCTTGTCCATGCCGTACGCGAGGGCGGCCGCCGTCGGCTCGTTGATGATCCGCAGCACTTCCAGGCCCGCGATCCGTCCGGCGTCACGGGTCGCGGTGCGCTGGGCGTCGTTGAAGTAGGCGGGCACCGTGATGACCGCCTCCGTGACCCGTTCCCCCAGCTGCTTGGAGGCGTCCTCGGCGAGTTTGCGCAGCACCAGGGCACTGATCTCCTCGGGCGCGTACAGCTTGTCACGCACCTTGAAGCGGGCCTCGCCGTTCTCTCCCGGGACGACGTCGTAGGCGACGGCCTGGGCCTCGTCGGGGACCTCGTCGAAGCGCCGGCCGATGAACCGCTTGGCGGAGTAGATGGTGCCCTTGGGATTGAGGATCGCCTGACGTCGGGCCAGTTGGCCGACCAGGCGCTCACCGGTGTCGGTGAAGGCCACGACGGACGGTGTCGTGCGGTTGCCCTCGCTGTTGGGCACGACGGACGGCTCGCCGCCCTCCCACACGGCGATCACCGAGTTGGTGGTGCCCAGGTCGATGCCCACTGCCTTGGCCATGAGGAACTCCTTCCGCGGCGGTCGACGTCCGTCGGCGACCGTTCATCCTCCGGGCCCTGTCCGCCCGGCTCGGAAACTCGTACAACTGCTGGGGGCGGGACCGTTGCGCGGGCGGCCGCCCCTGGGGGTGGCGGGCTCCGCGTTCGCGCCGGCCCTGCTGTCCTGTCCGGCGACCGGCCGGACGCCCTCGTCGGCGACGTCCTCGTTTACCGCGACGCCGTACCGCCTGCGCTCCGTCGAGCGGACCGAGGCGACGTCTGCGGGGGCATGTCGGTTCGGATCGGTGGCGGGGTGACGTGCACCAGGGCGCGATCGCTACAGCAGCCGGTCGAACACCGCGGTCACGCCGTCCCAATGGCTGGTCTGCGGGTTCTTGACATCCGGGTACATGATCTTGAACGTCTCGCCGAGGGCGACGCTGAGCCCGCCGATGATCTCGGGGTAGCGCTCTTCGGTCTCCTCGGTGGGTGTCCTGTCGAGGGGAGGATGCGCGGCGAGCTGTTCCAGGATCGGCTTCAGCTCGACCTCCTCGTCGAGCCGCCGGAACCGGTGGATGCTCTCCTGAAGGCCCTTGGTGATCGGTAGGTCCCACGGTTCGACGACATCCCGGCCGTTGGCCTTGGCCGACGCCTGGCCGACGACCAGGAGGTCGTAGAGCTTGGCGTCGACGAAGTCGCCGTACCGCTTCAGGTCGTTCTTGTCCACGTCCAGGCCTGCGGCGGCGCGGAAGAACCTCTCGAACTTCGACACAGCCATCACGGTCATGCCTCTCGCCTCCTCACCGGGAACCGGACGGCGTCGTTCGCACCCGCCAGCGCCGCCATCGGCTGTTACCGGTCGAGGTTGGCAGAGGCCGCCTGCTGGGCGCCTCCGCACCCCAGGCCGAAAAAGAACACCCCCTCCTACCCTGGCGGAACAGCATGAAATGCGCGGGCCCCCCGGCCGGCCGCACGGCCCTCCCTCCGCAGGAAGCTGCCCGGCGTCGCAGCGCCTCGCGCGGGTGAGAGCCGCGCCGGGCGCCCCCACGGTCCATCGGCCTCGCGGTGTGGCCCGATGGACACCGCCCGACAGCTCGTACCGTCGAACGCTCTGGACGCCGAACGGGCCGAACGGCCGGCCGGAACGCGACGGCGGGAAAGCCGACCGCGCCCCACGGGCACGGCGCCTGCACGCACATCCGGCAGATCCGCGGCGGTGTCCCCCTCGCCGTGGCGGGGCCGTCCGCACTTGTGCTCGGAGGTCCACGGAGTCCGCCGATTTTCCGCCCGCCGGGAGCAGGCGGGGTGTGCCCCCCATCCCGAACATGGAAGTGGCCTCTGCTGAGGGGCCTGCGCCATGACGTGCGTCGGCCCACCACCCCCACACGCACGGCGCACCCTTCAGTGGCTGTCCCAGGTCCCACGCCAGGCCGTTGCGAAGCTTCGGAAAGGGAACGGCTCATGGACTACGACACCTTCCTCGACACCATCACCCGGCGCGCCCCTGTCCCCCCGGAGAAGGCGGAGCCCCTCACCCGTGCCACCCTGGAAACCCTGGCCGAGCGGCTCACCAGGGGTGAGGCGGAGGACCTCGCGTCCGAACTGCCCAAGCCGCTGAAGGAACCGCTGGTCTCCCCCACTCCGGAGGCCGAGCCCTTCGGACTCGACGAGTTCATCGATCGGGTGAGCAGGCGAGCAGGGGTGAGCCCGGACGAGGCCCGCGAGGGCGTACGGGCAGAGCTGAGCACCCTGAAGGTCGCGGTCAGTGATGGCGAGTTCCGCCACGTGATGTCCCAGTTGCCCCGGGACTTCGAGGCTCTCGTCGGCGCCCCGGGCCAGAAGGAGCCATGACCGACGGCGCCGGGCTGTCATCGAGGAGACGGAAGCGGCCGTACTGACGGCGGCCGCCTTCGCACTCCGTGAAGGGCGGACGTTCCGCGTCCCGGGCGCCTCGGACGACATGGAGCCGAGGTACCGCAGGGGCTGTTCTTCCGTGACGCGCGGGTCGTCTCCGACTGGCAGATCCGGGGGGACGGCCACCGGCGCACCGCCTCACCGTGCTTTCCCAGGGTCCCTCACAGCAACGTTCGTCTCCGCGTCCCGCCATTCGGCGCACAGAGGCAACTCGTGTCGGTACGGGGGCGAGGGGATGCGCGGGGGCCTCCGGTCGAGCAACCTCAGCACCCGTCCGACGCGGACTCGGACTCGGACTCGGACTCGGCATGAAACCGCCGGAGGATCGCATGACGCAATCGACAGCTCCTTCAGCCGGCGCACCCGTGGACGTCGAAGGCGGGGCGCAGCGCCCGTTCTCCGAGCACGCGGCGATGGCCAGGGCGTATCCCGGCGGCAGGATGACCGTGGGCGCCATCACGCCCCTGGAGGGATTCGACGGGCCCGTGCCGTCCCTGGCCGGGCACATCGAGCGGATCCAGCAGGCCGAGCGGGCCGGCTTCGCGTCGGTGTGGGTCCGCGACGTGCCGCTGCTGGACCCGAGCTTCGGGGACGCCGGGCAGGTCTTCGACCCGTGGGTGTACCTGGGGCAGCTCAGTGCCCGCACCACCTCGATCACGCTGGGGACCGCCAGCATCGTCATGCCGCTGCGGCATCCCCTGCACACCGCGAAGGCGGCCGCCTCGGTGGACCAGCTGTCCGGCGGACGGCTCCTGCTCGGGGTGGCCACCGGTGACCGGCCCGTGGAGTTCCCGGCCCTCGGTCAGGACCTGGCCGGCCGGGCCGAGAGGTTCCGGCAGTCGCTGGAGTACTTCCGTGTCGTCCTCGAGCACCGTTTCCCGCACGTGGAGTCGCCGCTCGGCCGGATGAGCGGCACCGATCTGCTGCCCAAGCCGGTGTACCGGCGGATCCCCGTACTGATGACGGGACGCGGCCGACAGGACGTCCGGTGGATCGCCGACAACACGGACGGCTGGCTGTACTACACCCCGCCGATCCAGCAGCAGACCGAGAACATCCAGCGGTGGCGGGAGCTGACCGCAGGCGACGGCGGTGGGTTCAAGCCCTACGCCCAGGCCACCTATCTGGATCTGACCGAGGACCCGCTGGCCCTGCCCCGGCGCATCCACCAGGGCTTCTCGGTGGGCCGGGTGTCGTTCCTGGCGATGATGCGGGCCTGGCAGGACATCGGCATCGACCAGCTGATGATCAACTTCAAGCACAGCCGCCGTCCGGTCGCCGACGTGATCGACGAACTGGCCGAACACGTGCTGCCGCACTTCCCGCCCGGGCGCTCGGGGGGCGCGCGGCCGGCACCGGCCTAGGGGTCTCTCGTTCGGATCATGCCGGGCTCGCGGGCCCCGGCACCGTCCTCCCAAGCTCTTCGAGCAGGGGGGATCCCCACGCCGCGTCGTCGTCGGTCGCCATGGCTCCGCCATGACGCCCTCCTCCGCCTCGCGACACTCCTCCACTGCCGGAACGGCGTGGGAGACGACCCCTCACCAGACCCCGCTCCCTGATCCGGCCTGACCCAGACGAAAGACCCCGGCATGGGCGGCCCGTGCGGCGGACCGCGTCCTTGGGAAGCACGAAGGGCGCCCTCGTGTGACAGGACAGGGCTCAGTCCCGGACGGCCCCGGACAGCCGCTCCTGGGCGTAGTCGCACGTGCCCTCCGTCCGGAACTGCAGGGCCGCCCTGGTCACCTCCGCGCCGAGGCCCCGCAACTGGTCCGCGACCGCCTGGTCGGTGAGGCGGCCGTCGCCGTCGAAGACCCGGGAGGACCGCGGCACCGCGAACACCAGCGGCACGGCCCAACCGCGCAGCGACCGCACGATGAACTCCATCGCGTTGATCGCCTGCAGACCCTGCACCCCACCGGCGGTCGTCAGCATCCCCACGGGTTTGTTGCTGAGGTAGGGCGGGTCATGGTCGGCCAGGAGGGCGAGCCAGTCCACCGCGTTCTTGAACGCGCCGCTGACCGACCCGTGGTAGGTCGGGCTGCTCCACAGCAGGGCGTCGGCGGCCTGAACGGTGTCCGCGAGCCGGCGGGCGGACGCGGGGATCCCGTGCTCGGGCGTGTAGAACGGGAGATCCAGCCGCTTGAGGTCGATCACCAGGGTGCCGGCGCCCGCAGCGGCCGCCCCCTCGACCGCCACGCGCAGTGCGGTGAGGCTGGTCGACGGGGTGCGCAGCGAACCTCCCATTCCGACGACGAGCGGGCGCGTCATCCTGTCAACTCCTTCAGAGCATCTCCAGGGGCGTGGACCCGCTGGGTGGCGGGAACGCCTCGTCGAGGGCGTCGAGCACCTCGGTGGGGAGGTGGAGGTCCAGCGCGCCGCGGTTCTCCCGGACGTGGTCGGGTGATCCGGAACGCGGGATCGCGGCCACCCCCTGTTCCAGCACCCAGGCGAGTGCCACCTGGGTCGGCGTTGCTCCGAGGTCCCGGGCCACCGCATCCAGCGCGTCGACCTTCAGGAGCCGCCCCTGCTCGATCGGGGAGTAGGCCATGACCGTCACCCCGGCCTCGCGGCACCAGGGGAGAAGGTCCCACTCGATGCCGCGCCGGGAGAGGTTGTACAGCACCTGGTCGACGGCCGCGGCGTCGCCGCCGGGGAGAGTGGTCAGCTCGGTCATGTCGGCGACGTCCAGATTGCTCACGCCCCAGTAACGGATCTTTCCCGCCGCCATCAGGTCGGTGAATCCCGCAAGGGTCTCCTCCAGTGGCCACCGCCCCCGCCAGTGCAGAAGGTACAGGTCCAGCCGTTCCGTACGCAGCCGCCGCAGGCTGCGTTCGCAGGCGGCGACGGTGCCCTTCCGGTCGGCGTGTCCCGGCAGCACCTTGCTGACGAGGAAGACCTCCTCCCGGCGGCCCCGGAGAGCCTCGCCGACGAGTTCCTCGGCTGCGCCGTCGCCGTACATCTCCGCCGTGTCGACGACGGTCATGCCCAGGTCCACGCCCAGCCGCAGCGCGGCGATCTCCTGTTCTCGCCGGGCCGGGTCCTCGCCCAGGTACCAGGTGCCCTGCCCGAGCGCCGCGATCTCCTCACCGGAGGGGAGCGCGATCGTTCCGGCCGATTCCGCAGACATCTCGGGCCTCCCGTCTGCCGCGATCCGCGTCCCGCACCGGGTGCCCAGGTCCGCGCCTCCCAGACAACCGGTGCCGGATGCGCCGCAGAACGGTCAGGAGGGGCGCACGGACCGCGCCAGGAGCTCGCCGGGGCCGGGGGCGCGATCACGCAGGGCGACGGCGACCGACAGGACGGCGCCGCAGGAGAGGACCGCCGCGAAGCCGATCATCGCGGTCTGCACGGCGAAATGCCTCAGGGCGATGCTGAACAGGACGGAGGGAAGGCCCATTCCCAGGTACGCGACGACGAAGAACACGGCGAGGACCCCGGCGCGTGAGGCGGGCTCGGCCACCGAGACGGCGCGTTCGACGCCTCCCTTGAACAGCAGCCCGGAGCCGGCTCCCGACAGGGACACGGCGACCAGGTAGAGCCAGAGCGCCGGGTGGTAGAGGGAGACGGCGCACAGGACCAGGCCGACCGGGAAGACCACGGCCCCCACGGTCAGGACCCGGGGCAGGGGGAGGCGGCCCAGCACCAGTTGGGCGGCCGCCGCGGAACCGAACATGAGGAAGGCCGCCAGGCCGACGACGAGGTGCGAGTCGGTGTGCAGGGTGCCGTGGAGCACGCTCGCCCCGAGGGAGGAGATCAGGCCGAGGATCGCGAAGGCGAAGGCGCCCAGCGCGCCGGCCGCGCCGAACGTCCGCCCGCCGCCGGGCCGCAGGACGAACCTGCTGGGCGGTTCGGCCGCCGGCAGCTCCAGGTCCACGGTCTCCGGGGTGGACAGCACCAGCGCCAGGCACACGGCCATGGCGAGGGTGAAGATCGCCTGGGCGGTGATCAGGGGCTGGGGAAGCCACTCCGCGACGGCTCCGGCGACCAGGGGTCCTGAGGCCAGACCGCCGAGGTTGGCGGCGGTCGCCACGATGCCGGGCAGCACCGACCCCGTCCGTTCCGGACGCGCCTCGTGGTGGAGGTCGTGCAGGTACGTCGTCGCGGTCGAGGCCATCAGCCCCAGTCCGGCACCGTTCAGGATCCTGCCCGCTATCAGCCCCGGCAGATCCCGCCACATGATCAGTACGAGCGACGCGCCGATGCCGACCAGCAGCGCCGGGACGATGATGCGCCGCCGGCCGAGCCGGTCCGACAGGTGTCCCAGTCCCAGGAAGGCGACCGCCGCGCCCACGACCATCGAGGCGTACGCCACCGTGACCGTGGTCGCGCCGAAGTGGTCCCGGGCCTCGTACAGCGGCCACAGCGGGGTCGGCGCGGTGCCGAAGGCCATCAGCACGGTGAAGGCCACCGCCACGAACCAGAAGCCGGTCGCGTGCGAGGCACGGCGCCGGACGGGGGCACGGGGCGGCCAGTAGGCGGGTGCGGGTGCTGGGTTCCGGTGGGTCGGGTCGCCGGGGGCATCGGTCGTGGGACGGCTCAGCGGCGTCGGTACGGCAGGCAGGGGTACCCCTCCTCAGGCGAAAGTGGATGACGCTTTCCATCCTCCTCACCAGCCAGCATCAACGCCAACGAATGTTTTTGCTGAGCTCCAGCAATGTGAGTGATACTTCTCGGGTGGAGCTACGTCAGCTGGAGCACTTCATCGCGGTCGCCGAGGAGCTGAGTTTCACGCGTGCCGCCCGTCGGCTGCACGTGGTGCAGTCGGGGGTGTCCGCCGCGATCCGCTCCCTGGAGCGCGAACTCGGCTGCGCGCTGTTCGAGCGCACGTCGCAGCAGGTCCGGCTCACCGGGGCGGGCGCCGCGCTGCTGCCGGAGGCCCGGGCTGCCTTGAACGCCGCCCAGGCCGCCCAGGACGCCGTGCGTGCCGCGCAGGACACGCTGCGTGGCACGGTGAACGTGGGCGCGATGGCCTCGGTCGAGGTGGTGGACCTGCCCGCGCTCCTCGGACAGCTGCACGCGCGGCATCCGGCGATCGACGTCCGGCTGCGGCTGGCGACGGCCGGCTCGGCGGGACTGGCACACGCGCTGCTCAGCGGGGACCTTGACGTGGCCTTCCTGTCGCTGCCCGAACGCAAGCCCGCCGGGATCGACGCACGGGAACTGGCCACCGTGCCGCTCGTCCTGGTGGTGGACGCCGCCCATCCGCTCGCGCGGCGGGGAAAGGTGGCGCTCGCGGACCTCGCGGGCGAGCCCTTCGTGGACTTCCCGCCGGGCTACGGCAACCGTGAGGTGGTCGACCGGGCGTTCGCGGCGGCGGGCGTCGTACGCCGGGTGGCACTGGAAGTGCCCGACATCGACATGGGGGCGGCACTGGTCCGGCACGGTCTGGGCATCGCCTTCCTGCCCGCGTTCGCCGTCGCCCGGACCCCCGGCCTGCACGTCGTGGACGTCCTGGACGTCCACGACACGACGCTCCGCTGGAGCATGCATCTCGGCACGTCGTCGACCCGGCGGCCCAGCGCGGCACTGCGAGCGCTGCTCGATCTGGTCGACCTCCACGTCATCGCCCTGTGACGGCCCGGGCCGGGGCCCGGGCCCCCTGTGCGCCTCGCGCCATCACGGCCGCGAGGGACCGGCGGTCCGCAGGTGTCACCCGGCGGATTTCATGACCTGGGAGAAGTCCTTGCCGAGCTGCGACATCAGGTCGGTGAACTCCTTCTCGCTGATCGCCTCGCGGAGCACGGCCAGTACGGTTCGCACACCCCGGTCGGCTTCCTCCTCCCTGAGCATGGTGCGCTCGGCCACGCGTCGCACGCTGTCCTGGTGGCCGAAGCGCTCGATGCGATCCGTGGTTCCCCGGCGCACCGCCTCCGCGAGGCCCTCGGGGAGCTCGGTGACCAGGTCCCTGGCCTCCCCCGGGCTCAGCCGGTGGGCCAGCGTCTCGAGCGTTGCCCACGTCAGGTCCGCCGCCTCCTCCCGGCCAAGTCCGGTGCGTTCGGCGACGGTACGGACGAATTCCTGCTCATCCATGGGTCGTCCTCGTTCCCTGCTCTGTTGCGACGGACGGCGCGGACCCCTGCGAGCGTGCCACGCCGACTTGGCCCGCGCCCGCCCGCGGACGGCGGTGACCACCTCCACCGACAGCGTGCCCACGGGCCGTGCTGCCACCACCGGTGCCGCACGTGGCTCGCCGGCAGGCCGCCCCAGGAGGTCGAAGAGCCCGCTCCGGCCGGGCCGCTCGACGCCGGCGCCGACCGGGCTGTGAGGCGGCACGCCCGCTGCGGGCGCTGCCGGTGCCGAGCGGCCCGGCCGTCAGCTGTCCAGCTCCTCCTCGACTGGCGGTTTCGGCACCTCGCGCAGATGCTGCGACTGTCCCGGCCTGCCGCCCTCCCGGGCCTGCTCGGCCCGCTGAGCCGGGCTCAGCCCGAGGTCGGAGTCGGGGTCCACGCGGACCGACCGGGCCACCTCCTCGCGGTTGGCGTACTGCTCGGGCGGGATGCCGCGCAGTGCCTTGACGACACCCGGCGCGGCGCCCGACCGGCTCGCCGCTTCGATCAGCCGGTCCTTGCCGGCGGGGAAGTCGACATCCTTGATGGCCTCCACCACGTCCCGGGCGCTCGTACTGTGGGTCATGGCTCCTTCTCCCTCATCGGAATCCGGATTCCTGGGCCACCCGGGTAACCGGCGGGGACCGCTCACTCACCTCTTACACCCACCGGATTTCCACCGGTTCGCCGGCCCGGGCCGGGAGGACCCTGCCCCGCAGGAGGTGATCATGGCCGCAAGCGACGCGTGCGGACCGACCTGTCGGCCTCCTCCTGGCGGTGCTGGTCACCGCGGCCGGTATCCAGGACTGCGCAGCCGGCGCCCGGCCGCCGGACCAGCTCGCCGCCGGCCGTCCCGGCATCAGCGGGGCGTCCCGGCATCAGCGGGGCGGCCCACAGGCGCCTCCGGGTGTCAGCCGCGCCCGCCCAGCACGATCTTCCACACTCGGGTCGCCACCTGGAGGTTCAGCCGGTCCTCGACGTTCGAGAGGTCGCTGCCGCTGATGTCGCGGATGCGCTGCAGCCGATAGCGCAGCGTGCTGCGGTGGATGGCGAGGGACTCCGCGGTCTCGTCGTAGTTGCCGCCGCAGTCGAAGTACCGGGACAGCGTCTCCACCATGGTCGCCTGGTGCCGGGAGTCGTAGTCGATGAGCTGCCCGAGCCACTCCTGTACGAAGGTCTCGAGTTCCCGGTAACCGTTGCCGGGCCCCAGAATGCGGTAGAGGCCGAGCTCGTCGAAGAACGTCGTGCCGTAGTGCTCGCGGGAGTGGCGGCGTACGTCCAGGGCGCGTTGCGCCTCCTGGTAGTGGCGGGGGATGTCGGTCAGAGAGTCGGAAAGGGCGCTCACCCCGATCGTCCCGGACCGCGTCCCGGTCTCCCGGACGAGCGCCTCGTACAGCGCGCGGGCGTGCGGCCTGTCGTCGGCGACCAGGACGACGTGGTCGGAGCGCCGGGTCAGCAGCGAGCGCATGCCCACGGCGGAAGCCGCCCGCCCCACGGTCTGTGCGAAGGAATCGTCGGCGGCCCGGTTCGACCACTGCACCACGACGACGTAGTGGCTGCGGTGCAGGTCGTATCCGACTGCCTCGGACCGGGCGTAGGCGCTCGCCTCGTCCGTCCCTGCCAGGAGGTCGTCCACCAGCTCGCGGTGCAGCCTCAGCTCCACTTCGGCCAGATCGCGCAGGTGCGTCAGCTCGGGGGCGAGTGACGCGGCGGCGTGTTCCAGCGCGAGCACGGTGTGCTCGTCGGCCTCGTCCCAGGTGTCGACCAGGGCCAGCACGCCCAGGATCTCGCCGTGCGGGCGGATCAGGGTGATCAGCCGGTCCTTGATCCGCACCGGCCCGGCCTGACGGGCGACGGCGTGCAGCATCTCGTCCTGGCGCACGGGGTCCGGTTCGGGATAGGGGACGGGGCGGCTGGGGCCGGTCCAGGACCTCAGCCGACCGAAGCGGTCCTCGACCAGCGCGGGAAGTCCGGTGAGCCCGTGCAGTGCGCGGGTGACAGCTTCCTCGCCGCCCCCCGAGGCAGTGACGCGGGCCGTGAACGAGTGGAAGGCTCGCTCGAAACCCAGCTCAGCCACCACGGAGATCAGCTGCTGCTGGAGGGCTGTGCGTTCCTCCCTCAGTCGGTGCAGCTCCAGCGTGTCCTCACGTCGGCGGCGATGGGCGAAAGCGACTGACAGTGCGGCGCTGGTGTGCCGTACGAGCGTGGCGAGCAGAGACCTCTCGGCCTTGGTGGGCCGGGAGCGGGACGTCACCACGAGGTAGCCGTGGAGTCCCTCGGTTCCCCGCAGGCCCAGGGCCCGCCCCCAGGGCCTGCCGGGTACGGTCACGTCGCCGTCCTGCCCGGCCAGCTCCCCCACCCTCCGGCTCACGGCCGGAGCGGGCGTTCGCCCGTCCCTCGGACTGGGGACCAGGGCGCCGCCCACATTGAGGTATCCGGCCTCGGCGCTGTACGGCCCCGCGGCGGCCACGTGGTCCATGGCCAGGCGCAGGATCTCGACTTCGTCCGTACTGCCGAACAGGGCGCGGGAGAGCGCGACCAGTTCGTGGAGGGCGTGGTCGGCGGGGGTGCGAGCGGGCGGGCGGGCCCCACCGCGCGCGGCCTTGGAGTGCCGCCCGGCGCCGCCCAGCGGAAGGCCGTCCTTCCGCTGGGAGTAGCCGTGGTGCAGGCTGTGCGCCCGACTGTCGGCCATAGGACCACTCCCTCCCTCGAAGCCTCCAGAGAACCGAGCGGCATATCGCGTACCCGCTCACGCCCGGCTCACCGGAGATGTGGGGATCCTTTCTCTCGTACTCGCGGAGCGACCCGGCCGGTGCGTCACCGGCTCGCCGGACGCAGAGACGGAGGCCAACCGGCTCGTCACCCCGGGAAGTGCCCGGGACTCTCCAAGTGCACCGGTAGCAACCCGGCGTGGGCCACCTGGCGCCTGCCGCATGGTCAGCCCCGCGCCTTCGGACCGGTCGCCCCCCCCTGGCCCTTTCCTTCGGAAGCGCCCGGGTATGAGTCATCTCCCGCACCCGGGCGAGGGCGGGCTGCGGCGTCAGCCGCCGGCCACGGCGCGCACCGCCTCCTCGACCGGGGTGGACCCGCTGACCAGTTCGAGGATGCGCCCGGCGGTCCCGGGCTCGTGGAGCAGGGCGGCGAGCACCGCAGCCACGTCGTCGCGCGGCACCTGGCCTTCGCCGGTGTGCGTGGCGAGCTCGACGCGGCCGCTACCGGGGTCGTCGGTCAGCATCCCCGGGCGCAGAATCGTCCAGTCCAGTTCCGGACGGGAGGCGATGTCGGCGTCCGCCTCGCCCTTGGCCTTCAGGTAGGCGGCGAACACCGGGTCGGTGCCGGGCGGCGGCGGGCTGTCCACGCCCATCGCGGAGATCACCAGGAAGCGGCGCAGCCCGGCGCGCTCGGCCGCGTCGGCGAGGAGGATGGCCGCGTTCCGGTCCACCGTCTGCTTGCGGGCCGCGCCGCTGCCCGGTCCGGCGCCCGCGGCGAACAGTGTCGCGTCGGCGCCGTCGAGGTGGCCGGCCACCTCGTCCACCGAGGCGTGCTCCAGATCGCACACCACCGGTTCCGCACCGTCCGCGCGCAGGTCGCCGGCGTGGTCCGGGTTGCGGATCAGCCCTGTGACGTTGTCGCCGCGCGCCGAGAGCAGCCGGGTCAGCCGGCGCGCGATCTTTCCGTGTCCACCCGCGATCACGATGTGCATGGGGTCATTCTTGCCACAGACGGCCGCTCACGCCGGGCTGCGGGACCGCCGCGGCAGGCCGGATCCCGCGATTGCCGCGCAGTCGGCGTACTCGCGCACCGCGCCGGCGCGCGGGGCCACCCGGCCACCGGGTCGCGCCGCAGGTGCTCGGGAATCCGCGATCGCGGTTCCGTCGTCAGGAGCGCGCGAGCCGGGCCGCGAGATAGGGCGCGGTGGCGCTGCGCCGGGCCCTCGCCACCTTGGCCGGCGGGCCCGCCGCGATCACCCGCCCGCCCGCGTCGCCGCCGCCGGGACCGAGGTCGATGACCCAGTCGGCGGTGGCGATCGTGTCCAGGTCGTGCTCGACGAGGACGACCGTGTTGCC
The DNA here is from genome assembly GCF_040683715.1 of Streptomyces sp. NPDC093260. Lineage (NCBI taxonomy): Bacteria > Bacillati > Actinomycetota > Actinomycetes > Kitasatosporales > Streptomycetaceae > Streptomyces > Streptomyces sp. NPDC093260. The sequence continues at coordinate 107,528 of NZ_JBFBEK010000012.1, read as the reverse complement.
GGCGTCGACGAGCCGGTGCAGCTGTCGCAGCAGCAGGGCGATGTCCGCGGGGTGCAGCCCCGCCGTCGGCTCGTCGAGCAGGTAGAGCGCGTGCCCGCGGCGGGCTCGCTGCAGTTCGGTGGCCAGTTTGATGCGCTGCGCCTCACCGCCGCTGAGTTCCGTCGCGGGCTGGCCCAGCCGCAGGTACCCCAGTCCCACCTCGCGCAGCGTCTCCAGACTGCGGGAGGCGGCCGGGACGGCGGACAGGAACTCGGCGGCGGCGTCGACGGACAGCGCCAGTACTTCCGCGATGTTCTTGCCGCGGTAGGTGACTTCCAGCGTTTCGGCGTTGTACCGGGCGCCTTCGCAGGTCGGGCACGGCGCGTAGGTGCCGGGCAGGAACAGCAGTTCCACCGCGACGAATCCTTCGCCCTGGCAGGTCTCGCACCGCCCCTCGGGCACGTTGAAGGAGAACCGCCCGGCCGAGTAGCCGCGCGCCCTGGCCTCGTCCGTCGCCGCGTACAGCTTGCGCACCGCGTCGAACATCCCGGTGTACGTGGCCAGGTTGGACCGGGGCGTGCGGCCGATGGGCCGTTGGTCGACCCGGACCAGCCGGTCGAACGACTCGACCCCCGACGCGTCCTGGACGTCGACCTCCAGCTGCGCCTCGTCGGGTTCCTCGGGCACGAGTCCGAGGTGGCCGCGGACGACCTCCGCGAGCACCTGCGTCACCAGCGTCGACTTTCCGGAACCGGACACGCCCGTCACCGCCGTCAGTACGCACAGCGGTATGTCGACGGAGACGTCGTGCAGGTTGTGGCGGGAGACGCCGCGCAGGTGCAGCCAGCCGTGCGGGGCACGGGGGCGGTGATCGATCGGTCGGGCGCGCCCGAACAGGTACTGGCTCGTGGCCGACTCCCCGATCCGCTCAAGACCGTCGACGGGGCCGCTGTACAGCACGCGTCCGCCGCCCTCGCCCGCGCCGGGACCGATGTCGACCACCCAGTCCGCCCGCCGGACCACCTCCATGTCGTGCTCCACGACGAACAGCGAGTTGCCCGCCGCCTTGAGGCGGTCCAGCACGTCCAGCAGCGGTTCCGCGTCAGCCGGATGCAGGCCTGCGGAGGGCTCGTCGAGGACGTAGACGACGCCGAACAGCCCCGAGCGCAGCTGGGTGGCGATCCGCAGGCGCTGTGCCTCGCCGGGCGACAGGGTGGTCGAGCGGCGCCCGAGGCTGAGATACCCGAGGCCCAGGTCGAGGAGTACGTCGATGCGCGCGACCAGATCGCCGCAGATCCGCACCGCGACCTCGGTCGTCTCCCCGGATCGGGCGGTCGACGTGGTGGCGTCGGCCTCGGAGCGCCCCGCTACGGGCCGCAGCAGCGCCACGACCTCGCTGAGCGGCATCGCGTTGATCTCTGCGATGGAACGCCCGGCGAAGGTCACGGCGAGCGCCTCGGGCCGCAGTCCGCTGCCGTCACACGCGGGGCAGGGCACACTCCTGACGAACCGGAGCGCCCGTTCGCGCATCTTCTCGCTCTTGGAGTCGGCGAGGACGTGCATGACGTGCTTGCGGGCGCTCCAGAACCTGCCCTGGTAGCCGTAGTCGACGCGGCCCTCCTCCGGCTCGATGTACACGGAGGGCTGCTCGTCCGTGTACAGCAGCCAGTCCCGGTCCTTCTTCCTGAGCCGGCGCCACGGCCGGTCGATGTCGATCCCCAGGTTGCTCACGACACTGCGCAGGTTGGCGCCCTGCCAGGCGCCCGGCCAGGCGGCGATCGCCCCCTCGCGGATGCTCAGCGAGGGATCGGGGACGAGCAGGTCCTCGGCGACGTCGTGCACGACGCCCAGTCCGTGGCACTCCGGGCAGGCGCCGGCCGCGGTGTTGGGTGAGAACGACTCGGCTTCCAGCCGTGCGGCCCGGGGTGGGTAGGTACCGGCACGGGAGTACAGCATGCGCAGCAGATTGGACAGCGTGGTGAGGGTGCCGACCGTCGAGCGCGAGCTGGGCGCCCCGCGTCGCTGCTGCAGGGCCACGGCCGGTGGCAGTCCGGTGATCTCCTGCACGTGCGGTGCGCCGACCTGTTGCAACAGCCTTCGGGCGTACGGTGCCACGGACTCGAAGTAGCGCCGCTGGGCCTCCGCGTAGAGCGTGCCGAACGCGAGCGAGGACTTGCCCGAACCGGAGACGCCGGTGAAGGCGACCATCGCGTCCCGCGGCACGTCGACGTCGATGTTCCGCAGGTTGTTCTCACCGGCGCCCCGGACATGCACGAAGGGGTCGGTCGCGTCCTCGTTCACCGTTCCTGATTACCTGATCGCGCCGGGAACCGCGCGACAGGCCGTCGCCGGGCCCCGCTCCCGGGGAACATCCGAGAGTCCTTCACCCGTGGATGTGCCGACCGGAGGCGCCGAGCGGGCGCTCGTGGTGGCGCACGCGACCGGGTGGCCGGCTGGTGGGGCAGGCCCCGCACGGGGCAGCACGAGGAGATCCGACCGAACGGCCCGCACCTGCCGGCAGGCGCCAGCGTGTCACGCGGCGTCGGCGTTGCCTCGGGGGAGATCCTGTGGCCCCGTTCGATCGCGGGGGCAGCCGACGGTAAGGAGTCATGCGGGTGTCGTCTCGGGACGTTACGGTCGTGGCTCTTCTGGCGGATCCCGATGCGCCGACGGAGATCGCGCAGCGCATGGTCCGGATGCTTCCTGATCGGCTCGCCGACAGCTCGGGCCGGGGGCGCCGGTTCGACGTCGAGGTGGTCAGCGAGCCCTTCACCGCGGGGACCGAGGACCTGTCCACGTTGACGCGGCGGATCATGGACCGCCGAAGTGCGGGCAACTGGGACATCGTCGTGGCCCTCACCGATCTTCCGCTGCACTCGCGCGGGCGCAAGCTCGCGGTGGATCTGAGTCACGAACACGGCCTGGCACTGCTGTCCCTTCCCGCGCTGGGGGGCTTCCGGCTGCAGACCAGGGCCCGGCAGGCCGTGGAAGAAGCCGTGCTCAGGTTGGCGGGCCCGCGGGCCAGTGCGGCCGAGGAGCCTTGGGGAAGTCAGCCGCTGCGGGGACCCTTCACCGGTCGTCTCGCGCCCGTCCGTCCGGGCCAGGTCGGTGCGGAGGAGATCGCCGACCTGCGGTACATCGTCTGTGGGCCGCGCGGTTACCTGAGGGTGCTCGGCGGCATGGTCCGCGCCAACCGGCCGTGGCGCCTGGTGCCCGGCTTGTCGAAAGCCCTGGCGGCCGCACTCGCCACGGGAGCGGTCGCCACCGTGAACTCCACCATCTGGACCCTCGCCACCTCGCTGAGCACGCCACGTCTGGCGATCGCCACGGTCGGGTCCGTCGCGCTCATGATCGGCTGGCTGATCGTGGACGCGAGCCTGTGGCATCGGACGGACGAGGTCTCGCGGGAGGCGAGGAAGAAGGCGACCCTCTACAACGCCTCGACGGTCGTGACCGTGGGTATCGGGGTGATCGTCTGCTACGCGGGTTTGGTGGTCATCAACCTGGTGTGGGCCCTGTTCATCCTCAATGACCGCCTCTTCGCCTCCATGACACGGTCCCCGCTGCACGCCACGCAGTACTGGATCCTGTCCTGGTTCGTCGCTTCGGTCGCCACGGTGGGCGGCGCGCTGGGATCGGGCCTGGAGAGCGATGAGGCGATCCGGGCAGCCGCCTACTCCAAGCGTGAACAGGAGCGCCGCAGCGTGCTGCGGGACGACCGCGGTGACCAGGGCCTGTCTGACGGGTGACCTCGGTCGGAGACGTGCCGTCGGTTCGGTGGTGGTCCGGGTCCGGGGATTACGCTGATCGGTCCGTGCGTGGCTGTTTCGCCCCGGGGGCCGACGGGGACCCGGACGTCGTAGAGATCACCGCCACCGACATCTGTGGTTCGGCCGCTGCGGCCCGGAGGACGGACTGGCGGACGCCGAGCGGTGCCCGCTGTGGCAGCACCTCGTCGGCGGCCGCGGCCGCCCGGCCGGTCAGCAGGCCGTGTGGGAGGCTCCCTTGCCCGACGGCTGCCGCACCTCGACCAGGCCGACGCGACCCGGCAGGGCTTCCCGGCCAGGCGGACACCCGTGACGTGGCTGCGGGCCTTCGGGGAGGTCGTGCGATCCGGGCTCAGGATCGAGGAGACGCGGCTGGAGCCCCTGCTCGCGCTGCGGACGGCCGCTGGGGTGGCGATCGTCATCGGGCCGACGCTGTGGCTGGTCTCCCCCGCGTATGCGGCGTCCGCCGCCCTCGGCGCCTACTCCGCGGGCGGGGCCACCTTCCAGCGCAGCTGGCGTCCGCGCAAGGTGGTGGCCCTCGGGGCGGGCGCGGGCCTGGCGCTCAGCACGTTCGTGGGTTACCTGGCGGCGGGGCGACTCGTGACGTTCCTGCCGCTGCTGGCCGTGTGGGCCTTCGTGGCGGGGATGGCGTGGGCCGTCGGATCGACCGCCGGGATCATCGCGGCCACGACCGTGGGCAGCATGCTGGTGACCATCACCTTGCCCACGAGCACCGGGCGGGCCCTGGAGCACGCCGGGGTCATCGCACTCGGGGGCGTGACGCAGGCCCTGCTGATCCTGCTGTTCCCGATCCGGCGCTGGGGGGCGCATCGTGACGCGCTCGCCGACGCGCTTGCCGCCGTGGCGGACTACGCCCGCCGGCTGCGGCACGATCCGACCGCCCCGTTCGACCCGGAGCCGTTGATGACGGCCCGGGACGCGGCCGCCGTGACGCCGTCGCAGGCCCGCACCCGGCCCCCCGCCCTGCACGGCCCCCGGGGGCTCGCCGAACGCATTCGCCCGGTGGTCGCGGCGCTCGCCGACCCGGCCGTGGGCGCCCCGGCGGAGGGACCCGGGCGGGACCGCGCGCGGGAGTTGCTCGACGCCGCCGCCGACGTCCTGGACGCGGCCGCCCGTTCGATCCGGCGCGGCACTCCCGCCGCGGTGCGGCCCGAGAGCATGGACGCGCTGTGCGTCGACGAGGAGCACGAGGTGCTGGAGGGCTCCGCGCGGCAGGCCGCCGAGCGGCTCGTGGAACTGCTCGGCGAGGCGTTGGAGATCGCCGGAAGCGGCTGCGCGCCCGGGAGGACGCCGACACCGCGCGGCCCGGCCGGCGCCGAGTTCCTGATGCGCCCGACAATGCTGCGGCTGGTTCCCGTCGTCGTCCGGGCGGTCCGCCGCGAGCTCCGCCCTGACTCGCCCGTGTTCCGGCACGCCGTCCGCCTGGCGGCGGTGGCCACGCTCGGCTATCTGATCGCCGCCCGGCTGCCCCTGGGGCACGGCTACTGGGCGCCCATCGCCTCGGTGATGGTGATGCGGCCGGACTTCCACCGGACGTACGCGCGTGCGGTGGCCCGTCTCGCCGGGACCCTGGCGGGGGTCGCGCTCGCCACCGGCGTGGTGCGGGCCCTGGGCCCGGACGCCCATGTGTCCGGCGCGCTGGCGGTGGTCTCGGCGGGCCTGTCGTACACGCTGAACCGTACCGGTTACGCCTACTCCCAGTCCTTCACCGCCGCTTACGTCGTCTTCCTGCTCGGCATGGGCGGCCAGGCATGGGAGCAGACGGTCCCGGAGCGGGTGGTGCTCACCCTGCTCGGCGGGGTTCTGGCGATGCTGGGGTACGTGGTGTTCCCCGCTTGGGAGACACCCCGGCTGCCGGGCCGGCTCGCGGACTGGCTCGCCGCCAACGGCCGCTACGCGGCCGCGGTGCTCCGCGACTACGCCGAACCGACCCGGGAGCATCACGCCGACATGCGCCGGGCACTGCTGGAGAGCAGGGAGGCACGTGCAGCCTGGCAGGAGGCATACGACCGCGCGAGGCGGGAACCGGTCCGCCCCAGGGGTCTGACGTCGCGCGAGGCGCAGGAGGCGCAGGAGGCGCTCAAGGGGTTCGGCCGCGCGGCGATGCTCATGGAGAGCCACGTCCCGCGGACCGGCAGCCGTCACGTCCCCGAGGCGGAACGGTTCGCCGACGCCCTGGAGACGGAGACCGCGAAGGCCGCAGTCGCCGTGCGCGAGCACAGGAATCCGGACTGGGAACGCGTGGAGAAGGCGCTCCACGCGTGGCAGGACGCCGCCGACGGCAGGGGGAGCCCGGTCGTGCGGCGCGAAGCGGAACTGCAGAAACGGGCCTTGGAAGACCTCGCGACAGCCGTGAGCCGCACCCCACTGGAACGGGACGTCGGCCCTGCCCGCGAGGAGCAGCGGGTGCGGGCGACCGTGGCCTCGGAAGGTGACGGATCCGGACCCGCGCACCGGAGCGGGGACGGCGACGGAGAGCGCCGCGCCTCCTGGAACGGGACATAGTCCCCCGGCGGCGTCGAGCGCCACGTACGCCGGTGTCGCCCTCGTCCACCGGCTCCCTGCGGGGGATGGAGCTGTCGACGTGCCGGCTCCCCACCGGCATGCGCTCGCCCCCGCGTGAAGAACACCTTTCCCAGCGGATACAGTGCGCGGGACGTCAGCCGGTCAGGGAGGGGAAGCGTGACCGACACCAGTGACACCCGGCCCGCCGAAGGGGAGACGCAGGCGCCGCGGCGGAGCCTGTTGCGCCGCGTGATGCGGTACATCCCGCTGATCGCCCCCCTCCTGTTGTGGGCCGTGCCCTGCTGGGTGCTGCTGCACGCCGGCCAGCACTGGCCGCTGCCCGTCGGCCTGGCCGGCACCGCCCTGTTCGCGCTCGGTCTCGTCGGCATGCCGCTCGCGATGGCGCGCGGTCACGGCCGGCGCCAGCAGGACCGGGCGGCGATCATCGGCGACACCCTGCTGGGCGCGAGCTGGGTCCTGTTCACCTGGTCCGTGCTGCTCGGCGTCGTCCTGCGGCTCGTGCTGACCCTGGCCGGCGTCGGCGAGGGCCAGGACCGGGCCCGGATCGTCACCTGGGCCGTACTCGGCGTGTCCGCCGCCCTGCTCGCCTGGGGGTACGCCGAGGCCCGCCGGGTGCCGCGTGTGCGCCGGGTCGACGTGCATCTCCCGCGGCTGGGCCCCGGGTTGGACGGCCTGCGGGTCGTCCTCGTCACCGACACCCACTACGGCCCCCTCGACCGCGCCCGCTGGTCGGAGCGGGTGTGCGAGACGGTGAACACCCTGGAGGCCGACCTGGTCTGTCACACCGGCGACATCGCCGACGGCACGGCCGAACGCCGTCGCGCACAGGCCGTCCCCCTCGGCACCGTGCGGGCCACCCGGGCGCGGGTCTACGTCACCGGCAACCACGAGTACTACGGCGAGGCCCAGGGCTGGGTCGACCTGATGGAGGAGCTCGGCTGGGAGCCGCTGCGCAACCGGCATCTGCTGCTCGAACGCGGGGGCGACACCCTCGTGGTCGCCGGCGTGGACGACGTCACCGCCGAGTCCTCCGGCGTGGCGGGCCACCGCGCCCACCTCGCCGGAGCCCTGCACGGCGCCGACCCCGACCTGCCCGTGCTGCTCCTGGCGCACCAGCCCAAGTTCGTCGAGCGGGCGGCGGCCGGCGGCGTCGACCTCCAGCTCTCCGGTCACACCCACGGCGGCCAGATCTGGCCGTTCCACCACCTGGTCCGCATCGACCAGCCCGCCCTAGCCGGCCTGAGCCGGCACGGCGCCCGCACCCTGCTCTACACCAGCCGTGGCACCGGCTTCTGGGGCCCGCCGTTCCGCGTCTTCGCCCCCAGCGAGATCACCCTGCTCGTCCTCCGCTCCCGGCAGACGCCCACCGCGCCGTAGCCCCGGGCGGGAAAGGGCCGCCCGGGGCTACGGCGAGGCACCGGTCACGTCGCCTCGGGGGGCCGCGGCGCGGGCGGACCGGCAGAACTCCAGCCGGTCGTCGTCCTCGCCGACGAACCCCAGGATGCCGAAGACGCCCCCGGCGTCCCCGGACGCGCCCTCGGCGTACGGCGTGACGACGCCCTCGCGCACCACGGCCACGCCCCCGGCCGCCCGCAGCCGCAGCGCAGCGCGGGCCAGTCGTGGCGTCGCAGTGCGACGCGCCATGCCGTCGTCAGCGGCCCCCGCCCGGTCGGCGGCCGGGGCCGGGCGGATCCGGAGAGCGCCTCACCTGCGTCCTCGCCCGGCGAACCGCAGCTCTCGCAGCAGGTCCGCCAGTTCGGGCGGCATCTCGGACATCACGCCCCCGGCCACGTCGACCAGCAGGCGTACCGCCCGGTCGAGTCGCTCCAGCGGGCGTCCTTCCTCCAGTGCGAGATAGACCTCCGCGAGAGGCGTCGCGATGGCGCTCTCCACCGCCTCGGGCAGAGCGTCCAGATAGGCGTCGTCGTCGGTGAACACGAGGTCGACCACCCGCGCCGCCGCCTTCCTGAACGCCTGCTCGTCCGTGATGCCGGGCATGTCCTTGTCCTCCTCGGCTACTTGTCGTGGTCGATGCCGACCCAGTCGAGACGTGGCTGGCAGGTGTGCGCGCAGGGCGTCGCAGGGGTGCCGTGGGCGGTGCCCCCGGAATTCAGTCCCCGGACCCTCACCACCTCCATCGTCCCGTTGAGCAGGGCCGAGTCGCCTTCCGCCTGCTCGGCGAGAATCATGCACATGGTCTCGGCACACTGGTCGTGGCCGCGCTTGCCCTTCTGGCGGATCATCCGGTCGAGGAGTCCTCCGGGCTTCGCCTCCAGCCCGTGTCCGTTGTAGCCGAAGTAGCTCCGGCCCGAGGGAGAGGTGTACTTCGCCGCGTAGACCACTCCGCGCTTCTTGGAGTGCGGGCGGAGGAAGTCCGCGTATCCGACGAGGTCCGGGGACGGGCCGCAGTTGTGGACCAGCGTCGACGTGTCGCCCACCGCGACGTAGTACGTGTGGGCGGTGTCGACCGTCAGGTTGTGGACGGCCGCCTGCTGGGTCCAGGCGGTGACCGCGTCGACCTGGACCCAGGTGCCGGAGCCGGTCTGGAGCCACTGGCCGGGCTTCAGTTCGCCGGCCTTCAGCCACTTCTTCAGGTCCGGGACCCAGAAGGGATGGCCCTCGGTCGCCGTGATGGTGTCGGTCGCCTGCCCCCGGTCGCCGTCGGTGTCGACGGTGATCCGGACGAGGTGCTTGGCGCCCTCGCCCTCGATGGTGCCGGTGACCTTCTCCTTGGAGGTCTCGCCGGTGGTCGGGTCGGTGGCGAGGACCTCGTCGCCCTCCTTCACCTCCTCGATCGGTTTGCGGCTGCCGTCGGCCATCACGACGTCCGTACCGGGGACGAAGCTGTTGGCGCTGGCCAGCGAAGCCACGTCGCCGGCCGTGGAGACGCAGTCGGCCACCTCCTCGGCCTCGTTGAGGACCTTCTTGCCCTTCTCCGCCGCCTTGGCGATCTCGTCGGCGTACTTCGCCGCCTTGGCCGCCATCCGGCCGGCCTTGGCCGCCCGGACCGCCGCCGCGCCGGCGCCGCCGAGGACGATGCCGCCCACGGTGGCCGCCGCCCAGGCGCAGGACTCCATGTCGCCGGTGGTGACGCAGTTCTTGATGTCGTTGAAGCCGGTGACGTCGCCGACGATGTTGCCGACCGTCTTGACGCCGTCCCAGACCTCGCCCCAGTCGACCGCGTCCGAGACGGTCTCCACGACGCTGCCGACCTGCTTGACGACCTCGTCGCGGATGGCGTCCGCGGCCTTGGCGGCGTCGGCGACCACCTGGACGGCGGCGCCGACGATGATCGCCGGGAGGTTGGGGTCGGCGGTGACGATCGCCTTGCCGACGGCGATCAGCGGTCTGGTGGCCGCGACGATCGCCGGGATCGGGTTGTGCCGGGCCGCGAAGGAGGCCGCCTGCTTGGCCTTCTTCGTCAGATAGACCTTGGCCTGGTAGGCCGCTCTGGCCGCCTGGCGTGCCTTCTCCCGGGCCCACTGGGCGACGCCGGTCTTCTGGCCGACCCATGTGACGGCGTTGACGGTGGCGTCGACGACCGTCTTCAGACCCGACTTCCGGTAGACCCAGTTGGCGGCCTTGCCGACGTAGTTCAGCGCCAGCTTGAACGCCGCTCCCGGGTTGCGCCACGCCCACTGCACGCCGTGCCAGACGGACTGAGCGGTCTTGGAGACGTAGTCGACGCCCTGGTGGAACTTCTTGCTCGTCCAGCTCACGGCCTTCTTGCACCAGCCGCAGCTCGGCCAGTGGCCGTCCGGGTCGGTGTAGTCCAGCGGATCGCCGGCGCCGTAGGCGTAGCGGTTGGCGAGGATCGAGGCGCCGGAGCTGTAGGTGGAGGAGTCCCGCGAGTCGAAGGCGCCGGTCCCGGGGTCGTACCAGCGGGACTGCATGTCGACCTGCCGGGTGTCCGGGTCGGTCCAGTCGCCCTGGTAGCCGGCGTTGCCGGACACGTCGGAGGTGCCGAGGACCTGGCCGAACGGGTCGAAGGCCGTGGACTCGTCCAGGGCGGGGGCCGCGCCGTCCGCGGCGGACATGCTGCCGACGACGTCGCCGTGCTCGTCCTCCAGCGTCAGCCGGGCCGGGCCGCCGTTCTCGGCCACCGACAGCAGCTCGTCGGCGGCGCCGCGGCCGTAGGCGGCGCTCTGGTCCTTGACCGGGTCGGGGGCAAGGCCGGCGTAGGAGAAGTCCACGCCGTTGCGGGACGCGACGCGGTCCAGCGCGTCGTAGGAGTACTGCGTCCCGGACCCGCCCGCCTTCACCATCCGGTCGAAGGCGTCGAAGGTGAACTCCTCCTTCAGGCCGGAGCTGGTGCGGGAGGCGAGGGTGCCGCGCGAGGTGTAGTCGTAGGTGTAGTCGCCGTCGGTCAGGAGCCGGTCGCGTTCGTCGAAGGTCGCCGTCTTGGCGCCGTTCTTCACCCGGTTGCCGCTGTCGTCCCAGCCGTACTGGGTCGTCGTGCCGTCGGCGGTCCAGGAGGTGAGGCGGCCAGCGTAGTCGTAACCGTAGGCGTTGGTCCCGGCCCTGGCGGTGCCGGCGGTGGTCTTGGACGTCAGCCGGTCGTCGTCGTCGTAGCCGTAGTCGGTGGAGGCCATGGTCCGCCCGGCGCTGTTCTTCAGCGTGTCGGTGTCGAGCCGGCCCAGGTCGTCGTAGGTGAGGCTGCGGGACTGGCCCGCGCCGTAGTCGACCTGCTTGACCGCGCCCGAGCCGTCGTAGGCGTAGCTCTGGCGCACCCCGGTGAGCGGGTCGGTCGCGGAGGACAGCTGCTGCTTGACGTAGCCGAAGGAGGCGGTGCCGGACGCGTCGGTGCGGCTGGTGAGCAGGCCGTCGCTGTCGTAGGTGTACGTGGCGTCGCCGGACGGGCCGGCGGCGCTCAGCAGCCCGCCGCGGTCGTCGTAGTCGTAGGTGTCGTCGCCCTTGGGGGACGAGGCCTGGACCAGCCGGCCCACCGGGTCGTAGCGGAACCGCTTCTCGGGGGTGGTCGCGGCGGCGCCGCCGCCGGTCTCGCGGACCAGCTGTCCCGCCTTGTCATACTCGCGTTCGCGGACCACGCCGCCCGGGGCGGTGAGCTTCACGGGCTGGCCCGCGGCGTCGTACGCCGTGGTCCAGGTGCGGGCCTGCGGGGACGGGTCGCGGGCGGTGGCCGGCTCGATCACCGACTCGGCGAGACCGAGCGAGTTGACCGTGTAGACCGTCGAGTTGCCGCGGCCGTCGGTGTAGCGGGTGCGGTTGCCGAGCGCGTCGTAGCCGAAGGAGGTGGTGATGGACTTGGTGTCGGAGACCGGCTCGGTCTGGCCGGTCATCCGGTTGAGGGCGTCGTAGGTGTACGTCGTCGTGCGGTTGAGCGGGTTGGTCGAGCTGACCAGGTTGCCCGCCTTGTCGTAGGTGTAACTGACCTTGCGCAGCTGGCTGTTCGCGGCGTCCAGGTCCTGGTCCTGGACGAGCTGGCCGAGCTGGTCGTAGATCTTCGCCGTGGTGCGGCCCATGCCGTCCGTGTGGCGGACCTCGCGGCCCTCGGCGTCGTAGCCGAGCTGGGTGACGACTCCGCTGGGCTCCTGCATGCGGGTGAGCTGCCCGAGGGCGTCGTAGGCGAACTGGCTGACGGCGCCGCTCGGCGAGGTCTGCCTCACCACGTTGCCGGCGTCGTCGTACTCGTTGCGGGTGGTGAACGCGCCGGGCTGCGGCTTGCGCTCGATCTGCGTGGTGGTGACCGGGCGGTCCAGGTCGTCGTAGGTGGTCTCGGCGCGGCCGCCGTTCGGGTCCGTGACCGACAGCAGTTCGCCGGTGCGGGTGTAGGTGTACTTCCAGCGGGCCCGCTCGTCGCCCGTGCCGACCGGGGCGTCCTTGACGGTGAGCCGGTTCTGGCGGTCGTACTCGAACTTGGTGACGCGGCCGAGCGGATCCTTGGTCTCCACGAGGTTGCCGAGCGCGTCGTAGGCGTTGGTGACGGTCGGGGCGACGGTGTCGGCGGAGCCGGGCGCGGTGTAGGAGGGCGCGGTCTCGGTGATCGCGCGGCCCAGCCGGTCGTAGGCGGTGCGGTTGACGTTGCCGAGGGCGTCGACCGACTCGGTCACGGCGCCGAAGGTGTCGTAGCCGGTGAAGGTGGTGGGCCGGGAGGTGGCGGGTGCGCTGCCGCCGGACTCGGTCCGCACGGCGGGCGCGGTGACGGAGACGGGGCGGCCCAGCTCGTCGTAGCCGTACTCGGTCTTGTTGCCCGCCGGGTCGGTCTTCGAGGTGGTGAGTCCGCGGTCGTCGTAGGTGTAGTCGGTGGTGCGCGAGTCGGCGCCGTTCTCCAGGGTCTCGTGGACGACGTTGCCCGCGTCGTCGTACTCGTAGCGGACCGAGTCGCCGCTGACGTTGACCGGCCAGGGGACGTTGGAGGGGGCGCCGCTGGAGGCGGTCGTCAGCACGTTGCCTGCGGGGTCGTAGGTGTACGTGGTGCGTCGCGCGAGGCCGTCGGGGTCGGCGACCTCGGACTTCACCCGGCCGACCGGGTCGTAGGTGTACTGGGTGACGAGCTTGCCGTTGGCCGTCGTCTCGGTCAGGACGTTGCCGGCGCCGTCGTAGGTGTCGGACTCCACGACGAGGTCGCGCTTGGTGCCGTCGGGGTTGTGGAAGTCCTTGAGGGTGATCGACTTGACCAGGTCGTCGCCGTAGTACTGGTAGACCAGCGAGCGGCCCATGGAGTCGGTGTGCCGGACGAGCCGGCCGGCCATGTCGTAGGCGTAGGACTGGAGGACCGTGTAGTCGTCGTCGCCGCCGTCGTCGTCCCAGTCGCGCAGCCGGGTCTCGGCCATCATGTTGCGCGCGGTGTAGACGTAGTCGAAGTGGTTGCCGCCCGCGTCGACCATCGACGTCTTGTTGCCGAAGACGTCGTAGGTGTACGTGGTCTCGTCGCCCTCGGCGTCGGTGACCCGTTCCGGGCGGCCGTGGTCGTCCAGGTCGAAGGACATCACGCGAGCGGCGTCCCCGCCGAGCAGGTCGCTGATCTCGGTGCGCACCACGTTGCCGTCGGCGTCGTAGTCCGTGGTGGTGCGCCGCTGGTGCCGGCCCGAGGTGAAGGCGTTGGTGGCCGCCGGGTCGGTGAGGGTGTGGACGCGGGAGAGCTTGTCGTAGGCGAAGGCGGAGGTCGTGCCGGCCGGCTGCGCGTCCGTGACGACGGTCTCGGTGAGCTTGCGGCCGAGCGCGTCGTACGTGTACTTGGTGACGCGGCCGGACGGCTCGGTCACCCAGGCCAGGTCGCCGTTCTTGTAGTACTGGTAGCGGGTGACCTTGCCGCGCGGGTCGGCGGTGGTGAGCGGCAGCCCGGTGGGCGTGTTGCCGCCGCCGATCGCCGGTTCGGCGCCGGTGGTGTACGTGTTGCGGGCCGTGCCGCCGTCGGGCGCCGTCTGGGTGAGCAGCGCCCCGCTGGTGTTGTACGTGTACTTGATGAGGTAGCGGTCGTCGGTGGGGCCGGAGGACCGGCCGTCGCGGGTCTCGGTGGGCTGGTCGGCGCGCAGGTCGAAGTCGCCGGCGGCCGCGGGGTAGGTGGTGTACGTGGTGTGGCAGTCGCCGGCGGCACGGCAGGTGGTCCGGCTGGTCACGTTGCCCCGGTCGTCGTAGCCGAGGGTGACCTTGTCGCCGTTCTCGCTGGTGATGCCGGTCTGGAAGCCGTTGTCGTCGTACTCGAAGGAACGGATGGCGACGCCGTCGACCGGATAGCGGATGAAGTCGGGTCCGTCGCCGCCGCCGCCGGGCGGGTCGGTGCAGAAGACGGGGTCGCCCGGGTCGGGGTGGGTGCAGATCTGACCGGGGCCGGTCGGCGACGGGGACGGGGAGGGGGTGCCGGACTCGCGGGCGCCGAGCGCCATCGGCTCGCCGTAGCGCAGCAGCCGGGAGGAGAGCCCGTCGTACTCGTAGAAGTAGGGGGCGTCCATCGGGTCGCGGACCTCGACGGTGCGGCGCAGGTCCTTGTCGTCGCCGAAGACGGCGGGGGCGCCGACCTTCCAGGTGCCGCCGTTGCGGTCGGTGTACTCCTGGACGCGGTCGCGGGCGGTGTCGTACTGGACTTCGGACGCGGTGCGGCCGCTGGGCAGGGTGGTCCGGCTCAGGACGTCGGCGGTGCGGCCGCCCTCGCGGTGGTGGGCGGTGACGGCGGCGGCGCCCAGCGGGTGGTGGTAGACGGCGACGTCGTCGATGGCGCCGGCGAAGGACCTGGCGGCGGTGGCGCCCCAGCCTGGCCAGGAGGCGGGGGTGGTGGCGTGGGCGGCGCCGATCTGGTTGTAGGTGAGGCCGGTCTGGAGCGGCTGCTTGCCGGTGAGGGTGCCGGACAGCTTGCCGTCCAGGTAGAGGCTCTGGGTGGTGCCGGACATCGACAGCGCCGCGTGGTGCCACTGGCCGTCGTTGACGTTCTTGGTGATGTCGGTGATCGGGGCGGCCGTACCGGTCCAGAACTGGCCGCGCAGCTTGCCGTCGGTGCCGACGTACAGCATCGGGACGCCGGTGCCGGGCGTGGTGCCCCAGGCCTTGTCCTGGTAGCCGACGAGCGGGCCGCCGACGCCGCCGGCGATGGTCTTGAACCACACCTCGACCGCTTCGTCACGGCTCTTCTTCAGGGTGCCGGCGGGCAGGTCGACGCGTGAGGTGGAGCCGTTGAAGGAGGCGGCGGTGCCCGGGTCGCCGCTGATCGCGCCGGCGGCCTTGAGGGTGACGTTCTGGTAGGTGCCGCGGTCCTTGCCGAGGTTGGCCTGGTTGGCGCTGGCGGCCGCGGTGCCCTCCTCCTCGCCCAGGCGCCAGTAGGACTCGGGGCGGGAGTCGAGCACGGTGGAGGCGTAGTGGCTGCCGCCGCCGTAGGCGTACTGGGTGCAGCCGTTCAGCGGGTCGCAGACCTTGTCGAGCAGATCGCCGGTGTAGCTGTACGTCCAGGTCAGCGGGGCGCCGTCGACGGGGGTCGTCTGGACCCTGGTGACGTGCGCGCCGGTCCAGGTGAAGGTCAGCGAGCGGGTGGTGCGGTTGTTGATCGCGGTGGCGAGCTTGCCGGCGCTGTAGGTGTAGGTGACCGAGTTGGAGTACGGGTCGGTGATCTTCGCGAGCAGGCCGCCGGTGCTGAAGTCGTACGTCGTGCCGGACTTGTCCTGGAGACGGTAGGTGTCGCCGGCGGAGTCGTAGGTCAGCTTGGCGAACCGGCCGGGCGGCGGGGCGTAGGTCCCGTCGGCGTTCTTGCCGAAGCGGACGTCCTGGCCGTCGGGGTAGCGGATGACGACGTTGCCGCTGCCGTCGTCGTCGGGGGTGAGCCGCATGTCGAAGCGGGTCGTCCAGCCCGCGCCGAAGGCGAGGTCGCGCCGCGGGTCGAGGCTGTTGTACGTGCGGATGAGGGTCAGGTCGGGGCCGACGCCGGCGAGGGAGGCGTCGGTCGCGCTGGCGGTGAAGTTGCCGACGTTCGGGTCGAACTCCTTGCCCTGCGCCCCGGAGAGGTGCGAGGTGATCTCGGGCTGCGGCACGGTGGCGACCAGGGCCACCTGCTGGGTGGGCACCTCGTTGGAGGCGTCCTTGACGAAGCCGCGCCACAGATAGGTGGTGCCCCACTTGAGCCGGCCGGCGGGCACCGGGTACGCCGAACTCGTCTGGTACGACGAGGTGGTGCAGGCGGTCGGCTTGCCGTCCTTGCCGGCCTCGCAGATCTCGAACTTGTACTGGAGCGCGGAGCCGGGGGGCGCGTCGATGTCGACGCCGGCCGCCCACAGCTGCGGGGTCAGGGTCTGGGCCTGGTAGCCGTTGGGCGGGAACTGCTCCTTGACCACCGGCGCGATGTCGAAGACCTGGAGGGTGAGCCGGCCCGGCGGCACCTGTTCGTCGGTGAAGACCTTGCCGCCCTGGCGGACCATCGTGAAGTCGAGCAGGTAGACGCCCGGCGGGAGCGCCTTGATGGTGGCGTCCACCGTCGCCCTGGCACCGTGCGCGACGTTGCCGGTGAGGGCGCCCGCGCGCTGCTGGGTGACCAGCTTGCCCTTCTTGTCGTAGGCGCGGTAGGCGAGGTAGTAGGTGGACGGCGTCCAGGTCTCGGCGCCCTTGTTGGTGACGGAGACCTGCACCTTCCCGGCCTGGTTCTGGAGCACCGGCGGGTCGGGGACGGGCTTGGGGAAGCTGTAGGAGGCGTTGTACGGGGAGTGCGTGACGTACAGCTTGGGCGGGTTGGCCGTGGCGTGGCCGGTGAACTTCTTGAAGCCGAGCGGGTCGGTGGCCGAAGCCCGCAGGGACAGCCCGTAGTTGGCCTGGGTGCCGTCGACCCAGCGCTGGACGAGGTCGCGGCCGCCCTTGCCGAGGTCGAAGAGTTCCCCGGCGGTGGGGCAGGCGGACCTCGACTGGCCGAAGTCGATGTGGCCGTAGGCGAAGGACTTCGAGGCGAGAGCGCCGCCGACCGAGGGGCCGGGGTAGGCGGTGCCGGTGCCGGCGGTCCACGCCTGGGTCACGGGGTGCACGGAGACCGAACGCGGCTTGCAGGAGGCGGAGTCGAAGTTCACGACCTGGAGCTGCACGCCGAAGATCTGGTGGTACCGCAGTTCCTCGTCCAGACCGGGGAAGCCGAGGTAGGCGGCGGAGGCGCCGTCCGGGCCCTTGCCGACCTGGAGTTCGCTGGAGCCGACGAGGGAGCCGCCGCCGCGCACCGTCATGGAGGTGGAGGCGGTCGTCGTGTCGACGGAGGGGTCGATGCGGACGGGGAAGGAACGGGCCGGGTCCGCGAGCCACTTGGGGTCGGCGGTCACCTTGAGCGCCTGGCCGCCACCGGGCTGCCGGACGAGTTCGTAGGACACGTCGTGCGAGACGGCCTGGGCGGCGTCCTCCATGAACCCGGCCGGAATGACGGCGCGGGCGTGTCCCTGGGCGTCGGTGAGCGTGATCGCCCCGCCGTGGGCCTCGGCGGTGAGGCCCTTGAGGCGGAGCGGGAAGAGGAAGCTGCCGGGGGCGGTGGCGGACTTCAGGACGAGGGTCTCCTTGACCCCGCCCGCCCGGGAGTCCAGCCAGAGGTCGGTCTCGGGGAGCACCTGCTCGTAGCCGACGCGGGCACCGTCCGCGCGGCCCGGCACGGAGGCGGCGCCGCTCAGCCCGTAGCCGAAGGACTCGCCGGACGGCAGGGTGACGCCGGCCAGTTCGCCGGCGTCGGCCCGGCCGGCCAGGTGCAGGGCCACGGAGTCCGCGGCGTTGGTCCAGCCGTCGCCGTCCTGGACGAGCGAGGTGTCGATGGGCCGCCAGTCGCCGCGCGCGTCGCGGTAGTTGACGGGGTCGGTGGAGATCTCGCTGGTGCGGGTGCCGTCCTCGTTGGCGTAGGTGCGGCTGCGGGCGTCGCGCTCGGCGACGATCTCCTTGCTCGTCGCGCGGTCGAAGCCCTTGACCGGCGCGGGATCCGGGGCGCTCACCCGCACGGTGTTCCTGCGCACCGCGGGCCGTGCGACGGCCGGGTTCTTCAGCGGGTACTTGGCCCGCAGCGACCGGGGCACCTCGTTGTTGCGCCGGCCGCCCGCCTCGTGGCTCAGCCCCTCGGCACTGCCCCAGCGCTGGCCGGGGCCCTCGGCGGCGGCCGGATCGGGGGGGAAGAGATGGATGCCGGCGCCCGCCACGGCGAGCGAGCCGACGGCGATCACCGTCGCCAGGGCGAGCGCGACGGCCGTGCCCCAGCGCGAGCGCACAAGTCTGGGCATCAGCAGCTTGCACACACGTTTCCGGTACGCCGTCACGGTTCCCCCACAGGCCGAACAGATGATCGGCAGCGAGACTGACGGCTCGTCGGGTTGCTTGTCGACAGGATGTCCAGTCCATTCATCCGGGCGTGATCACCTTGTGATCATGTCCTGGGGCCCGTCACCCGCCGGAACTCAGTATTTCCACAGGCCACTTACAGTCTCGGCCCCCCGATTCCCTTTCACCTGCGGCCGGACGGCCCGGCGACCGCCGGAAACCACGTTCAGCGGAATGAGGAGGAAAGTACACCCGGCGTTCATCTCGCGCCGCGAAGAAAGCCCTCTCGGCGGGCCGGCGCCGCCGAATTCGGGGAGTGCCGAACCGATATACCATCAACTTGGCTCTATCCGAACGCGGTTGAGACGATCCGTTTACCTTCAGGATTCCTAGCGGAGATCTCTGTTCATCTGACTGAAACGGCAGCGTTCACCGTCCGATGCTTACCGTCCACGTCATGCATCGGATCTCACCTCGCGCACTCGTTTCCGCCACCGCTCTGGCCGCGGCCCTGGCGACGGCCCTGCCGCTCACCGGCGCGCTGCCCTCCGCTCCCGCGGCGGCCGCCGTGTCGCTGACCTGCGGCACCAACGGGGCGACGTACACCCTGGATTCCACGGGCAAGCTCAACAGAGCCGACATGCCGAACCCGGCGGTCGGCAACGCCCTGCCCGCCGGCAACACCATCGACAGCACCTGGACCGGCTACGGCGTCATGCTCGCCGGCCCCGGCGCCCGGTTCTACGGCATCAAGTCGGACGGCCTGTACTACAGCCACCGGGTCACCGCCACCACCACCTGGGACGTCCACCACCGCAAGATCAGCTCCGACTTCACCCAGTTCAGGGCCGCCGGCCGGACCGACGACATCACCATCGACCGGGGCGGCTACATCTGGTCGCTCTCCGGCGCCACCAACGACCTGCGCTGGTACCGCTACGACGCGGACGCCGACAAGTTCGTCGAGGGCAGCGGCAAGATCGTCGACAAGGGCTGGAACTACGACGCCGTCTACGCGGGCGAGACGGGCGTCATCTACGGCCGCGACGCCACCGACGGCAGGCTCTACCGGTCGCGCTACGACTACACCAGCCAGCGCTGGATCGAGCGCCACGTGCTGGCGTCCGCCGCCGACTGGAGCGACACCAGGTTCATGTCGTCGTACGGCGGCGACACGCTGTTCCGCGTCAAGGGCGGCGGCGCGGTCGCCTACTACCGCTACGACGAGGACACCCGGGACTTCCCCGTCTACAACAAGCAGGTGGAGGCGTCCGGCTGGGCCGGCTACGTCTCGGTCTCGGCGGCGCCCGACATCTGCAAGCTGAACGTCGACCACACGCCCGCGGCGACGCCCGTGCCGCTGGAGCCGTACACCCCCAACACGGTCATGCAGGCGTCCGACGGCAAGCTGGAGATCGCCTACACCGACAACATCGGCCGCCTGGTCCACGGCCGCACCGACCCGGCCGACATCAACAACGCCCAGTGGACGGTGATCTCGGGCCAGGAAGCCTTCACCGGCCGGCCCTCGCTCTCCGCGCACAGCGACGGCCGCGTCGTCGTCACCGCCCACAACACCTCCGGCAGCGTCTGGCAGCGCAACCAGAGCGCCGTGGGCGGCGCCGACTGGGGCAACTGGATCAACCTGGCCGGCGCCATGCGGCAGCACCCGGTCACCGGAAAGACGCCCAGCGGTCTCATGACCCAGTTCGCCGTGGACGCCGACGGCAAGCCCTGGTACCGCATCCAGCAGCGTGCCAACGTCGACTTCATGGGCTGGACGCCGCTCGCCGGCACCGGCTTCTCCGGCCCCTTCACCGCCGTCACCGTGCGCGACGGCATCCAGCTCTTCGGCCGGAAGACCGACGGCACACTGGCCACCGCCCAGTTCAAGGAGAACGGCACGCTGTCGGCGTGGACGGGCCTCGGCGTCCAGGCCGTCGCCGGCACGCCGTCGGTCATCGTCTACCCGGGCTACCGCGTGCGGGTCTTCGCCACGGACGCCGGCGGCAACGTGCTCACCACCGCGCAGTCCGCCGAGGGCGGGGCCTACGGCGCCTGGGAGACCGTCCCCGGCATCACCGCGCAGGGCTCCCCCAGCGCCGTCATCTCCCCGCTGACCGGCCTCACCGAGATCGTCGTGCGCGGTACCGACGGCTACGTCTACGGCACGGGCGAGACCGCCCAGGGCAGCGGTCAGTGGCGCGCCTGGAAGCAGGAGAGCTACGAGACCTCGGCCACCGACCCGACCGCCTTCACCTACACCAACCCCACCGGCCCGACCTGGGCCTACACCTTCCGCACCACCGACAACCAGACCCGCATCTACCAGGTCCAGCAGTCCTCCTCGCTCAGCGCGATGCGCGCCGCGGCCGACGCGCCGACGTTCCGCGACGCCGAGCTGCCCGCGCCGCCCGCCAAGTGAGCGCCCGCTAGGGCCGGTCGGCGGCGGCCCGACGCCCGTCACCACCGCGCCGGCCGCCGCCCGCCCCGCCCTCGCTCCGCCGGGGTCCGGGGCGGGCCGGGCGCGGTCCGTCGACGGCCGGGGTCCGGGCCCGAAGGCCCGTCGCGTCCGCGCCCTGCGGTCCGCACCGCACATCCCTCCCGCCTCAGAAAGGTCTGCATCGCCGTGTCCCGGCTACGCATACGCGGCCCAGGCGCCGCCCTCCTCACCCTGGCCCTGATCCTCCTCGGGGCCCTCGCCCCGCCCGCCGTCGCGAGCGGCACGCAGCCGTCGGCCGACGGTCTCGTCGGAAGCGAACAGATCCTCTTCCGCTCCGGGACCGCCGGGTACGGCTGTTTCCGCATCCCCACCATCGTCCGCACCAAGACGGGCGCCCTGCTCGCCTTCGCCGAGGCCCGCCGCTCGCCCTCCTGCGCCGACCGGGGCGCGATCGACATCGTCGTCCGCCGCTCCACCAACGACGGCCGCACCTGGGGCCCGATCCGGGTGGCGCTCGCCGGCAGCGACACCGACCCGGAGGCCCCCTACACGCGCGGCAACCCCTCCCCCGTCGCCGACCTGCGCACCGGCGACGTGCACCTGCTCTCCACCTCGGAACCGGCCGAGCCCGGCGGCAGACGGCTGCCGTGGGTGCAGCGCAGCACGGACGACGGGCTGACCTTCGGCGCGCCCGAGCGGCTGCCGCGGCTGTCCGACCCGCAGGACGGCTGGTTCGGCACCGGCCCCTCGCACGGCATCCAGCTCGAACGCGGCGACAAGCCGGGCCGGCTGGTGGTGGGGGCGTACGAGTCGCCGCCGGGGGCCGATCACCGCCAGCTCGTGGGGGTCATCTACAGCGACGACGGCGACCAGTGGTTCGCGAGCGACACGGCCGACTCCGCCGGGCCCGGGCTGGCGCCGGGCGAGCCCTCCGTGGCCGAACTCGACAACGGGCAGGTCTACCTCAACGCCCGCAACAACAACGGCACGTCGTCCGGACACCGCACCCACGCCGTCAGCAGCGACGCAGGCGCGACCGTGCCCGCGCAACAGGTGGTGCCCTCGCTGACCACGCCGGAGGTGCAGGGCTCCGTCCTCGCGCTGGAGCAGACGTACCGGACCAGGCCGGGCGACACGCTCGTCCTGTCGGCGCCGGGGCACGCCACGGACCGGCAGAACATGCGCATCCGCTACTCCACGGACCGCGGCGCCACCTGGAAGGACGGGGCGCAGATCAACGCCAAGCGGGCCGGGTACTCCGACCTGGCCGAGCTGACCGACGGCGAGATCGGCCTGGTCTACGAGGGCGGCGACGGGTTCTCCGCAGCCAACGTCTACTTCAACCGCTTCACCCCGGCGGCGGCCGGCGTGCCCGGCACCTTCACCGGTGCGGTCTACCCGCAGGCCTCCCGGGCCGCCGGCCGCACCACCCCGGACACCGCCGCGGACGCCGACGACGCGTATCTGGCGGGCGGTTCGACGCTCGGCGCCGGACGCTGGAACCAGGGTCTGGTCCTCGACGCCACCGGCGAGTACGCCGACGTGCCGTACGCGCCGGGTCTCGACCCGGGCGACGGCGACTTCACCTGTTCGCTGTTCTTCAAGTACAAGGCGCAGGCCACGGACACCCAGGCGCGGGTGCTGATGTGGGCCTACGGGTTCGGCGCGGCGCAACCGCAGGTGTGGGTGCGGGCCCAGCCCGGCCAGGACCGGCTGTACGCCTGGGTGCAGGGCACCGGCGGCACCGCCTCCGTCGCCCTGCCCGACTCCGGTCCGTCGACGGCGTTCGGCGACGACGCCTGGCACCAGCTGACGCTGGTGCGCGAGGGCGGCCGGATCACCCTCGCGGTGGACGGCACGACCTCGGCGCAGGCCGCCGGGGTGGCCGGGTCCGTCAGTTCCGGCCGGGTCGCCGGGGCCGACGGCATCCGGCTCGGCGCCAAGCCCGAGACGGCGGCCGGCGACCCCTTCAACGGCGCCCTGGACGAGTTCCGGATGTACCGCGCCGCCCTGACCGACGCACAGCTCGCCACGCTGCGCACGGCCAACGACGCCGCCCCGGCGGCCGGTTCGCTCGCGGTGCGGCTGCCGTTCCAGGTCGTCGACACGGCCGACGCGCCCGCGCTGACCCAGGTCCCGATCGAGGACGACGTCACCGGGCACTGCGCCGACGGCACCCTCCTCGGCGGGGTGCCCGGCGAGGTGGCCGGCCGGATCGGCAAGGGCGCGGTCTCCCTCTCGTCGTCCCGGCCCGGCGTCGAGGTCCCCTATCTGCCGGCCCTCGACGTCGGCGCGGGCGACTTCACCTACACCCTGTGGTTCCGGCACACCCTGACCGCGTCCGACCCGAACGCCGCGCTGCTGTGGGCCTACGGCTCGGTCTCCGGCGAACCCTCGCTGTGGGTGCGGGCACAGCCCGCCCAGCGGCGGCTGTTCGGGTGGGCCGAGACCCCCGCGGGCCCGGTGCAGGTGACGCTCGCGGACACCGGCACGGCGCCCGCCTTCGGGGACGGCGCCTGGCATCTGCTGGCCCTCACCCGCAGCGGGAGCACACTGCGGCTGAGCGTCGACGGCACCGCGTCCGCCGAGGCGACCGGCCTGTCGGGCGCGCTCACCTCCGCCGCCACGCCGGAAGGACTGCGGGTCGGCTCCAAGCCGGGCGACCTGGACGTGTTCACCGGCTCCCTGGACGAGGTCCGGCTCTACAAGCGGGCGCTGACGGCGGACGAGCTGACCCGGGTGGCGCGGTCCGCCGCCGGTTCCGCGGGCGGCTATCCGGCCGACCGGCCCGCCCTGGCGTGGACGATGGAGAACGGCAGCACCGAGTCGCATCTGGTGGCCCGGCCGGCCCCCGGGCCGGCCACTCCCGACGCGTCGGTGCACTGCGACCACGCCTACGTGCGGGGCGGGGCCCGGCCGGTGACCTCGGCCGGCGGCGGCAGGTTCGGCGCCGGGCTCGCCCTGGACGGCACGGACGACTCCGTCGAGGTGCCCTACGGCGCGGACACGGCCTTCGGCTCCCGTGACTTCACCGTGGCGACCTGGCTGCGTTACACGGCCGGCCAGACCAGCGCCAACCAGGTGGTCTTCTGGGCCTACGGTGTCGGCAGCGCCGAACGGCAGCTGTATCTGCGGGCGCAGCCGGGCCAGGACCGGCTCGCCGCCGTGCTCCAGACCGACACGGCCACCACCACCGTCTACGCCGCCGACGGCAGCGCGGCCTCCGCCTTCGGCGACGGCGCCTGGCACCACGTGGTGCTCCAGCGCTCGGGCGGGAAGCTGAGCCTGTCGGTGGACGGCGGGACGCCCGGCGAGGCCGCGGCCCCGGCCGGCTCGGTGACGTACGACGACGGCTTCGCCGTGGCCGGGTTCCATCTGGGGGCCCGGCCGGACGGGGCCGACCGGCTCAAGGGCTCCCTGGACGAGTTCCGGCTGGTGCGGCGCGCGCTGACGGCGGACGAGGTGACCGCGCTGCGGACCTCCGACGCGGACACCGGGACGGCCACCACCGTCCGGCTCACGTTCGAGACGCTGTCGCCCCGGCCGTACGCCCGGATGTGAGCTGCTGCGTGGCCCCGCCCGGCCGCGCCCGCTCGGTGAACCGGGTGCGGTGCAGTTCCGCGTACCGGCCGCCCGCCGCCAGCAGCTCGTCATGGGTGCCGCGTTCGACGATCCGGCCCGCCTCCAGGACGAGGATCAGATCGGCGGCGCGCACCGTGGACAGCCGGTGGGCGATCACCAGGGCGGTGCGGCCGGCCAGGGCCTCGGTGAGGGCTTCCTGGACGGCGGCCTCCGAGGTGTTGTCGAGGTGGGCGGTGGCCTCGTCCAGGATGACGACCCGCTGGCGGGCGAGCAGCAGCCGGGCGATGGTCATCCGCTGGCGTTCGCCGCCGGAGAGGCGGTAGCCGCGTTCGCCGACGACCGTGTCCAGGCCGTCGGGCAGGGCGCGGACCAGGGCGTCGAGGCGGGCCCGGCGCAGCGCGTCCCACAGGTCCGCCTCGCTCGCCTCCGGCCGGGCCAGCAGCAGGTTGGCGCGGACCGAGTCGTGGAAGAGGTGGCCGTCCTGGGTGACCATGCCGACCGTGGCCCGCAGGGAGGCGGCGCTCAGGTCGCGCACGTCCACGCCGCCGACGCGCACGGCGCCCGCGTCAACGTCGTACAGGCGCGGCAGCAGCGCCGCGACGGTGGACTTCCCGGCGCCGGAGGAGCCGACCAGGGCGACGGTGCGGCCGGGTTCGGCGCGGAAGGAGACGCCGTGCAGGACCTGTTCGCCCCCTCGGGTGTCGAGGCTCGCCACTTCCTCCAGGGAGGCGAGGGAGACCTTGTCGGCGGCCGGGTAGCCGAAGCGGACGCCGTCGAACTCGACCGCGACCGGGCCGTCCGGGACCTCGCGGGCGTCCGGCCTCTCCTGGATCAGCGGTCGGAGGTCCAGCACCTCGAAGACCCGCTCGAAGCTGACCAGGGCGCTCATCACCTCCACCCGCGCCCCGGCCAGCGCGGTGAGCGGGGCGTACAGGCGGGTGAGCAGCAGGGCGAGGGAGACCACGGCGCCCGGTTCCAGGGCGCCGCGCAGGGCGAACCAGCCGCCGAGGCCGTAGACCAGGGCGAGCGCGAGGGAGGACACCAGGGTCAGGGCGGTCAGGAACACCGACTGCGCCGTCGCCGTGCGGATGCCGATGTCCCGGACCCGTCGGGCGCGGGCCGCGAACTGCGCCGACTCTTCCCCGGGGCGGCCGAAGAGCTTGACGAGGGTGGCGCCGGGGGCGGAGAAGCGCTCGGTCATCCGGGTGCCCATCGCGGCGTTCAGCGTGGCCGCCTCGCGCTGCATCCGGGCCATCCGGGCGCCCATCCGCCGGGCCGGGAGCACGAACAGCGGAAGCAGCGTCAGCGCGAGCAGGGTGATCTGCCAGGACAGGGTGAGCATGACAGCGAGGGTGAGCAGCAGGGTGACCACGTTGCTCACGACTCCGGACAAGGTGGTGCTGAAGGCGCGCTGGGCGCCGATGACGTCGTTGTTGAGCCGGGAGACGAGCGCCCCGGTGCGGGTGCGGGTGAAGAACGCGACAGGCATGCGCTGCACATGGTCGAAGACGGCCGTGCGCAGGTCGAGGATGAGCCCTTCGCCGAGCGTCGCCGACAGCCGCCGGCCGAGGATGCCGAGCGCCGCCTCGGCGACGGCGATCGCCGCGATCAGCAGGGCGAGGCGGACGACGACGGCGCGGTCGCCGTGCGAGACGATCGCGTCCACCACCCGTCCGGCGAGGACCGGGGTGGCCACCGCGAGCAGCGCGGTCACCACCCCCAGGGCGACGAAGGCGGCGATGCGACGGCGGTGCGGGCGGGCGAACGCGCCGATGCGGCGCAGCGTCGCGCGGGCGAAGGGGCGGTGGCCCTGCTGGGCGTCGATGACGCTGCGCAGCTGGGCCCAGGCGGTGGTCTCCATGCTCATGAGGTGAACGTAGGACCTCAAGCGACGTCGAGGTCAACGGTGCGGTGCCGGTGTGACAGATGTGATCGGGAGGCGGGTGCGCGCGGTCCGGTGGGAGTGAGGTCGGCCGCATGCGGACGAGACCGGCGGCACGCGGGTGTGATCGGCCGGGTGTGGGCGACCGGGAGTAGCCTGCCGTTCCCGTCCCGCCGAAGGAGGCCACCGTCATGCCGGTCCGTGTCGAGCGCCAGGGATACGTCACCACGGTCGTGCTGTCCCGGCCGGCCGCGCGCAACGCGGTGGACGGTCCCACCGCTGCCGAACTCTCCGCCGCCTTCCGGGAGTTCGAGGCCGACGAGGAGGCCAGGGTCGCGGTGCTGTGGGGCGAGGGCGGCACGTTCTGCGCGGGCGCGGACCTGAAGGCGGTCGGCACCGAGCGCGGCAACCGGGTCGCCGAGGACGGCGACGGCCCGATGGGGCCGACCCGGATGCGGCTGTCCAAGCCGGTGATCGCGGCCGTCGCCGGGCACGCGGTGGCCGGCGGGCTGGAGCTGGCCCTCTGGTGCGATCTGCGGGTGGCCGAGGAGGACGCCGTGTTCGGGGTGTTCTGCCGCCGCTGGGGCGTGCCGCTGATCGACGGCGGCACGGTCCGGCTGCCCCGGCTGATCGGGGCCGGGCGCGCGATGGACCTGATCCTCACCGGTCGCCCGGTCCCGGCCCGGGAGGCGTACGAGATGGGGCTCGCGAACCGAGTCGTGCCGACCGGGCGGGCCCGCGCCGAGGCGGAGCGGCTGGCCGCCGGCATCGCCCGGTTCCCGCAGGAGTGCCTGCGCTCCGACCGCGCCTCCGCCCTGGACCAGGAGGGGCTGCCGGAGGACGAGGCGATGCGCCGTGAACTGCGGTACGGGGCCGCCGTGTTGCCGGCCGGCGTCGAGGGCGCCGGACGGTTCGCGGCGGGGGCGGGGCGGCACGGCGCGTTCGGGGACGGGTGAGCCGGCGGGGGCCGGGCGAGCGGCGGGGAGTCGGCGAGGTGCCGGGAGCGGGCGGGGTGTGGGGGCGTGGGGGGCGGTGAGCCGTCGAGGGCGATGGGCGTCAGGCAGGCCGTCGCGGTGCGGACCGCCCTGCCGGATACGGCAGGATGAGCGGGCGCGCCGTACGCGGAACACCCCAAGTCCCCTGGGACCGGCGGCGCGTTCGCACATCCCGCAATCGAGCAGGTGACAACGTGACGCAACTTCACTTCCGGCCGGCGGCGGCCGCCCCGCGCGCCGCAGAGCGTTCCCCCGGAGGTCGCCGATGAACCGCGCCATGACCCTGGACGATCTCACCCTCGCCGGCATCGCCGTGGCCGCGGGGCTGGCCGGGGCGTTCCTGTCCCGCACGGTGCTGCGGTGGCTGGCCAAGCACGCCAAGCGGACCAAGTGGAGCGGTGACGACGTCGTCGTGGACGCGCTGCGCACGGTGGTGCCGTGGGCGTCGATCGCGGGCGGCGTGGCGGCCGCCGCGGCGGTCCTGCCGCTGCACCGGTCGGTGCAGCACCACGTCAACCAGGGCCTGACCGTGTGGATCATCCTCGTGGTGACCCTCTCCGCGGCCCGTGTCGTGGCCGGACTGGTGCGGTCGGTGACGCAGTCCCGTTCCGGGGTCGCCGGTTCGGCCACGATCTTCGTCAACATCACCCGGATACTGGTGCTGGCGATCGGCTTCCTGGTGGTGCTGCAGACCCTGGGCATCTCGATAGCGCCCCTGCTCACCGCCCTGGGTGTGGGCGGTCTGGCGGTGGCCCTGGCCCTCCAGGACACCCTCGCCAACCTCTTCGCCGGCATCCACATCCTCGCCTCCAAGACCGTCCAGCCCGGTGACTACATCCGGCTGAGCACGGGCGAGGAGGGGTACGTCGAGGACATCAACTGGCGGCAGACGACGGTCCGCCAGCTCTCCAACAACCTGGTCGTCATCCCCAACGGCCAGCTCGCCAAGACGAACATGACCAACTTCACCCGGCCCGAGCAGCAGCTGACGATCCTGGTGCAGGTGGGGGTGGGCTACGACAGTGACCTGGAGCACGTCGAGCGGGTGACGCTGGAGGTGGTCGCCGAGGTGATGCGCGAGATCACCGGCGCGCTGCCGGAGCACGAGCCCGCGATCCGGTTCCACACCTTCGGCGACTCCCGGATCGGCTTCACGGTCATCCTGGGCGTGGGCGAGTTCAGCGACCAGTACCGGATCAAGCACGAGTTCATCAAGCGGCTGCACCGCCGCTACCGCGACGAGGGCGTCACCGTCCCGGCCCCGACGCGCACGGTGACCCTGCACCAGGGCGCGGTCGCCATACCGCACCAGCGCAGCGGCGCGGACGCGGGGACGGGGGTGAACTGAGGGCACGTGGTCTGCGGGGGGTAGGTCCGCCCGGGGGGCGCGGGGGCGCGGGTCCGCGGGGGCGCGGGTCCGCGGGGTGCGGGTCCGCGGGGTGCGGCGGGTGGTGTCCGGTCTCAGGCGGCCGCTCCCGTGCGGTACGGCGCGGCCGTCTCCGGTCAGCCGTGAGGGGCCGGCCACGAGCGGCCGGATCCGTGCGGTCCGGCGGTACGGCACGCTCGGCCATATGCTCGAAGGAGCATGACTTCCTCCTCCGACACCCCCGCACCGGCCCCGGCGCCCGGCCCCACACCCGTCCCGACGGCCGGACCGGGGCCGCACCCGGCGACCGGCCCGTCCCCCGTCGCTGCCCCCGGCTCCGTCCCCGCCCCGCCGTCGGCCGCCGGTCTGGACCGGCGGATCGACGCCATCGGGCGGCAGCCCTTCCGCGCCAAGTTCCACCTCCGCGGCCGGGACCTCGTCACGGCCCGGCTGCACGGCCCCGCCACCCTGCGGTGGCACGCGCGGGACCTCATCGCCAAGCGGCTGGCGCCGGCCGAGCCGTACAAGGACGGCAAGCAGACGCCCTACCGGGGGCACCCGGTCTTCGTCGCGCAGCACGCCACCGCGACCTGCTGCCGGAGCTGCCTGCGGCGCTGGCACGAGATCCCCAAGGGGCGCGAGCTGAGCCGGGCCGAGCGGGCCTACGTCGTCGAGGTGATCTGCCGCTGGATCGAGCGCGAGGTGGCGGGCGCGTGAGGCACCTCGCCGCGCGACGGCGGCCCGCGGCGCGGGGTCGGGACCTGGCCACGGCGAAGTTCCGGGGCGGACCCCTGTCGAGCCGGGCCCGATCACGAGATATCTTGATGTCGAGCAATGTTGCAGACGTGGACGTGGAGCGGAGCACCCGGTGACTGACTCGAGCATCATCTACACACACACTGACGAGGCCCCGGCCCTGGCGACGTATTCCTTCCTGCCGGTGGTCAAGGCGTACGCCTCGCAGGCCGGTGTGCCTGTGGAGACCCGTGACATCTCGCTGGCCGGGCGCATCATCGCCGTGTTCCCGGAGTACCTGACCGAGGACCAGCGGATTCCCGACGCGCTCTCCGAGCTGGGCGAACTGGCCAAGACGCCCGCCGCCAACATCATCAAGCTGCCGAACATCTCGGCCTCCATCCCCCAGCTCAAGGCCGCCGTCGCCGAGCTGCAGGCGCAGGGCTACGCGCTGCCGGACTACCCGGACGACCCGAAGACCGACGAGGAGCGCGAGATCCGCGCCCGCTACGACAAGGTCAAGGGCTCCGCGGTCAACCCGGTCCTGCGCGAGGGCAACTCCGACCGCCGCGCCCCGGCCTCGGTGAAGAACTACGCCAAGACCCACCCGCACCGCATGGGCGCCTGGACCTCGGAGTCCCGGACGAACGTGGCCACCATGGGCGTGGACGACTTCCGCTCCACCGAGAAGTCCGCGGTGATCGCCGAGGACGGCGCGCTGCGCATCGAGCTGGTCGGCGACGACGGCACGACCACCGTGCTGCGCGAGTCCGTGCCCGTGCTGAAGGACGAGGTCGTCGACGCCTCCGTGATGCACGTCGCGCCGCTGCGCGAGTTCCTCACGGAGCAGATCGCCCGCGCCAAGCAGGAGGGCGTGCTGTTCTCCGTGCACCTGAAGGCCACGATGATGAAGGTCTCCGACCCGATCGTCTTCGGTCACGTGGTGCGCGCCTTCTTCCCGAAGACGTTCGCGAAGTACGGCGAGACGCTCGCCGCGGCCGGTCTGACCCCGAACGACGGTCTGGGCGGCATCTTCAAGGGGCTGGAGGGCCTGCCGGAGGGCGCCGAGATCAAGGCGTCCTTCGACGCCGAGCTGGCCGAGGGCCCGGAGCTGGCCATGGTCGACTCCGACAAGGGCATCACCAACCTGCACGTGCCCTCCGACGTGATCGTGGACGCCTCGATGCCGGCCATGATCCGCACCTCGGGCCACATGTGGGGCCCCGACGGCCAGGAGCACGACACCCTCGCCGTCCTCCCGGACTCCTCCTACGCGGGCGTCTACCAGGCCGTCATCGACGACTGCCGCGCCAACGGCGCCTACGACCCGTCGACCATGGGCTCCGTGCCGAACGTCGGTCTGATGGCGCAGAAGGCCGAGGAGTACGGCTCCCACGACAAGACCTTCGAGGTCGCCACCACCGGCACGGTCCGCCTGGTCGACCAGGACGGCACCGTGGTGCTGGAGCAGACGGTGTCCGCCGGCGACATCTTCCGCGCCTGCCAGACCAAGGACGCGCCGATCCGCGACTGGGTCAAGCTGGCCGTCACCCGCGCCCGGGCCACCGGCGACCCGGCCGTCTTCTGGCTGGACGAGACCCGCGCCCACGACGCCAACCTGATCGCCAAGGTCAAGGAGTACCTGCCGGAGCACGACACCGAGGGCCTGGACATCAAGATCCTGTCCCCGGTGGAGGCCACCAAGCTGTCGGTGGAGCGCATCCGCCGCGGCGAGAACACGATCTCCGTCACCGGCAACGTGCTGCGCGACTACCTGACCGACCTGTTCCCGATCCTGGAGCTGGGCACCAGCGCCAAGATGCTGTCGGTCGTCCCGCTGATGGCGGGCGGCGGCCTGTTCGAGACCGGCGCCGGCGGCTCCGCGCCCAAGCACGTGCAGCAGCTGGTCAAGGAGAACTACCTGCGCTGGGACTCCCTCGGCGAGTTCTTCGCCCTGGTGCCGTCCCTGGAGCAGTACGCCGAGGCCACCGGCAACAGCAAGGCCAAGGTCCTCGCCGACACCCTGGACCGGGCCACGGCGACCTTCCTCAACGAGGACAAGTCCCCGACCCGTCGCGTCGGCGGCATCGACAACCGCGGCAGCCACTTCTACCTGTCCCTGTACTGGGCGCAGGAGCTGGCCGAGCAGACCGACGACGCCGACCTGGCCAAGGCGTTCGCGCCGCTCGCCGAGACGCTCGCCGCGAACGAGCAGAAGATCGTCGAGGAGCTGATCGCCGTCCAGGGCAAGCCGGCCGACATCGGCGGCTACTACCAGCCCGACCCGGCCAAGGCGGCCGAGGTCATGCGCCCGTCGGCCACCTGGAACGAGGCCCTGGCCGCCCTGAGCTGACCTGGCACCGGTGCGTCCCGTCCCCGCGGGACGCACCGCTCGCCAACCCCTGCTCCGCCCCCGCCCGGACCCGTGCCGGCGGGGGCGGAGCGACATGGGCCGCCGGTCCTGCCCGCCATGGGCGCGCCCCCGGGACGGAGCGGCGCCCCCGACCCAGCGGCGCCCCCGCACCCCCGCGTCCCGTCCGCCGGGGCTGTGCCGGGTCCGGGGCCACTCGGATGGCCGCCCGTCGGGGCGGTCCCGCGCGACAAGCGGGCGGGGTGCGGTGAGGGTGGGTGTATGACGCAGGAGATCACCACGCCCTCGCCCGACCGGGTGGCGCAGCGCCCTGCCGCCCCGGCCGTCCAGGTCACTCGGATCACCGAGATCGCTCAGATCACCGAGGTGGCCCCGCTCCCCGAGGAGCCCGCGCCGCCCCCGATACGCGACTGGCCCGCCCTCGACCTGGCGGGCACGGAGTTCGACCCGGTGCTCCGGGAGCTGATGCGGGAGGGCCCGATCACCCGGATACGCCTGCCTCACGGCGAGGGCTGGGCGTGGCTGGCCACCCGCTACGACGACGTGAAGCTGATCACCAACGATCCGCGCTTCAGCCGCGCGGAGGTCACCCGGCGGCAGGTGACCCGGCTGGCGCCGCACTTCAAGCCGCGTCCGGGCTCACTGGCCTGGGCCGACCAGCCCGACCACAACCGGCTGCGCAAGCCGGTCTCGGCGGCCTTCACCGTCGGCGCGATGAAACGGCTGCGGCCCCGCGCGCAGGAACTGCTGGACGAGCTGGTGGACGCGCTGGTCCAGGCGGGACCCCCCGCCGATCTGGTCGAGCGGGTGCTCGAACCGTTCCCGATCGCGGTGGTCAGCGAGGTCATGGGGGTGCCGCCCTCCGACCGCGAGCAGGTGCACGCCTGGACCCGGCAGATCATCTCCATGTGCGGCGGCGCCGAGGCCGCCGACCGCGCCAAGGAGGGCATGTACGGCTGGATCAGGCGGACCGTGCGCGAGCGCCGAAGCAGCGCCGCCGAGGACGTCCTGTCGCTGCTCGGCGCCGCCGTGGGGCGGGGCGAGATCACCGAGGAGGAGGCGGTGGGCCTGGCCGGCCCGCTGCAGATCGGCGGCGAGGCCGTCACCCACAACTGCGGCCAGATGCTGTACCTGCTGCTGACCCGACCCGAGCTGATGGCGCGGACGCGGGAGCGGCCGGACGAGCGCGGTCCCGTCGTGGACGAGCTGCTGCGCCACATCCCGCACCGCAGCACCGTGGGCCTGGCCCGGATCGCGCTCGAGGACGTGGAGCTGCACGGGGTGCGCATCGCCGCGGGCGAGCCGGTCTACGTCTCGTATCTGGCCGCCAACCGCGACCCGGACGTCTTCGCGGACCCGGACCGCATCGACCCGGACCGCGAGCCGAGGCCGCACCTGTCCTTCGGCAACGGCCCGCACTACTGCACCGGCGCGGTGCTCGCCCGGCTCCAGACCGAGCTGCTGATCGACACGCTCCTGGACCGGCTGCCCGGCCTGCGGCTCGCGGTCTCGCCCGGTCAGGTCGTCTGGCGCCGGCAGACGATGATCCGTGGCCCGCAGGCCCTGCCGGTCACCTGGTGAGCGACGCGGGTGCGCTCGCGCCCACGGCCGTTCGGCGAGCACTCGACAGCCCGGTGTGGCGCGGGGACCGGCAGGCGCAGGCGTAGGTGAAGCCGAACCGGCAGGCGTCGTAGGTGGAGTGCAAGGCCGGGCGCCCGGTCGGACGCTCCACCGGCTGGGCAGGACGCCGACCAGGCAGAGGGCCCACCGGGTACGGCGCCGACCGGGCAAGCCGCCTACCGGCCAGGGTGCCGACCGCCAGGCCATCGGCCGGACGGGATGCCGGCCGGGCGGGGCTGGCAGGCCGGGCGGCCGGGAGCGCGCCGGCACGGGACCGGCCCGCCGGACCGGGAGCGCACCCGGCCCGGCGAGCGTGCCCCGCCCGGCGGCCCGGGCCGGACGGGCCTCACCGGACGGGAGGGCGGGCCGGGCGGAGCACCGTCGGTGGTCCGCCCGGCCGTTCCTCACCGCCTGCCCCACTCCTCGGCCAGGAGTTCGTACGACCGCACCCGCGCCGTGTGGTCGTGGGTGATGGTGGTGACGAGGAGTTCGTCCGCGCCGGTCGCGTCGCGCAGTTGCTCCAGCTGGTCGGCGACGCGGCCCGGGGAGCCCACGAACCGGGTGTCCAGGCGGTCCTGGACGAGCTCCCGGTCCTCCTCGCTCCACTCTGGCAGGCCGTGCTCGCGCTGGAACGCCAGGTTGCTCTCGAAGACGGGCCGGTAGGCGTCCAGGGCCTCCTGGGAGGTGCGGGCGACGTGGAGGCCGGCCGAGCCCGCGCCGACGGCGATCCGGGCCGGGTCGTGGCCGTAGTGCTCCCAGCGCTCACGGTAGTGGTCGATCAACTCGGCGTAGGGCTCGATGGGATGGGTGACGTTCGCGGAGAACAGCGGGTCGCCGTAGCGGGCGGCGAGGTCGACGCTCTCCTTGCTGGTCGCACTGCCGTGCCAGACCCGGACCGGCTGCTGGTAGGGGCGCGGCCAGACCTCG
The DNA here is from genome assembly GCF_040683715.1 of Streptomyces sp. NPDC093260. Lineage (NCBI taxonomy): Bacteria > Bacillati > Actinomycetota > Actinomycetes > Kitasatosporales > Streptomycetaceae > Streptomyces > Streptomyces sp. NPDC093260. Next base: position 73,605 of record NZ_JBFBEK010000012.1, on the reverse strand, counting down.
GCGTCGGTCAGCTCGGGCCGGAAGCGGGTCTTGGCGGTGACCTTGTCCTGCCGCCACAGCTGCCGGAACACCTCGTAGCTCTCGGCGTTGCGGTCCCACTGGTCCTCGGGTGTGACGTGGAACAGCTCGCGCTGGGCGGTGCCGTTGCCCTTGCCGATGACGAGGTCGAGGCGGCCGCCGGAGAGGTGGTCGAGTGTCGCGTAGTCCTCGTAGGCGCGGACCGGGTCGAGCAGGCTCAGGGTGGTGACCGCGGTGAACAGCCGGATGCGCCGGGTGAGCGCGGCGACATGGCTGAGCACCACCGTCGGCGAGGAGGAGATGAAGGGCCGCTCGTGGCGCTCCCCCACGCCGAAGCCGTCGAAGCCGAGTTCCTCGGCGAGTTGGGCGTTGTCGAGGACTTCCCGGAAACGTTCGTGGGTGGACTTGAGCACCCCCGTCACGGGGTCCGGGCGGTGCGCGATCAGGGTGATGGCGAGGAACTTCACGATGCCACCCGGCGCTCGCGCGCCTCGTCCGGGTGGTCGAGGCCGAGGTGGTCGCGCAGGGTCGTCCCCCCGTAGTCGGCGCGGAAGACGCCCTGTTCCTGGAGGAGCGGGACGACCTTGTCGGCGAACGCGTCGAGGCCGCCGGGGGTGATGTGCGGAACGAGGATGAACCCGTCGGAGACGTCGCCCTGGACGAACTCGTTGATGGTCTTCGCGACGGTGGCGGGCGAGCCGACGAAGGTCTGCCGGTTGCCGGTGTGGATGACCAGGTCACGGATGGACCAGTTGTTGGCGGCGGCCAGTTCGCGCCACTCCCGGGCGGTGGCCAGCGGGTCCCGGTACATGCGGACCTGGGCGCGGCCGCGCGCGATGTGGTCCTCGCCGGTGTCCGGGTCGATGTCGGGCAGCGGGCCCTCCGGGTCGTACGAGGAGAGGTCCCGGTTCCAGACGAACTCCAGGTGCTTGATCGCGGTCGCGCCGCTGACCTGCTGCCGGCGCACCTCGTGGGCGAGTTCCTCGGCCTCGGCGTCGGTGTCGCCGAGCACGAAGGTGGCGGCGGGCAGGATGAGCAACTGGTCGTCCCGGCGTCCGTACTTCGCCAGGCGGGACTTGACGTCGCGGTAGAAGGCGCGGCCGTCGTCCCAGGAGGCGTGGCGGCTGAAGATGGCGTCGGCGTCGGAGGCGGCGAACTCGCGGCCCTCCTCGGAGTCCCCGGCTTGGAAGATCACCGGCCGGCCCTGCGGCGAGCGCGGCACGTCGAACCGGCCGTGGATGTCGAACTGCGGGCCCTGGTGGACGAAGGCCCCGGCCCTGGCGTCACGCAGGAAGACCCCGGTCTCGGGGTCGGCGACGATCTCGTCCCCGTGCCAGGAGTCGAAGAGTTCGCCCGCGGTGGCCAGGAACTCCTTGGCGCGCGCGTAGCGTTCCTCCTTGGGCAGGAAGCCGCCGCGCCGGAAGTTCTCGCCGGTGAAGGCGTCCCAGGAGGTGACCACGTTCCAGGCGGAGCGGCCGCCGGAGAGGTGGTCGAGGCTGGCGAACTGACGGGCCACCTCGTAGGGCTCGTTGAAGGTGGAGTTGATGGTGCCGGTCAGGCCGAGCCGGTCGGTGACGGCGGCCAGCGCGGCGAGGACGGTGAAGGTGTCGGGGCGGCCGACGACGTCCAAGTCGTATATTCTTCCGCCCTGTTCTCGCAGGCGCAGGCCCTCGGCGAGGAACAGGAAGTCGAACTTGGCGCGTTCGGCGGTGCGCGCGAAGTGGGCGAAGGAGCTGAACTCGATATGGCTGCCGGCGGCCGGGTCGCTCCACACGGTGGTGTTGTTGACCCCGGGGAAGTGCGCGGCCAGGTGGATCTGCTTGAGCGGCTTGCTCATGGTCGTCTCTCTCCTCCGGCTCAGACGGTGGCGGCGTAGCGGTTGGCGGGGCGGTCAAGGCCCAGCAGGCCCCGCAGGGTGTCGGCCTCGTAGGCCTGTCGGAAGGCGCCGCGGCGCTGGAGTGCGGGCACCAGCTTCCGGCTGACGGCCGGCAGGTCGTGCCCGGCGACGGCGGGCCGGAGCCGGAACCCGGTCAGCCCGGACTCCGCCAGCTCCTGCAGCCTGTCCGCCAGTTGTGCCGGGGTGCCGGTGAAGACCGGTGCGTCGCCGCTGTACGGCTCGCCGGCCAGCTCGTCGAGCCGGTCGCGGCGGGCGCTCGCGGTGGCGGCGTCGTCGTCCAGGAAGACGACCAGGTCGCCGAAGACGTGCAGCGGTTCGCCGTCCCGGCCGGCCGCCTCCTGTTCGGTGCGGATCTCGGCGACGATCGCGCGGGCCTCGTCGGCGTCCTGCGGGGTGACGTAGCCGATGTCGGTCTGCTGCGCCACGAGCCGGTAGGGCACGGTGTGGTGGGCGAGGGCGCTGACGGGCGGCTGGCCCTGCGGCGGGCGGGGGGTGATGGAGGGGCCCTTGACGCTGAAGTGGCGGCCCTCGAAGTCGATGTAGTGGAGTTTGTCGCGGTCGACGAAGCGGCCGGTGGCCACGTCGCGGATCTCGGCGTCGTCCTCCCAGCTGTCCCACAGCCGGCGGACGACCTCGACGTAGTCGGCCGCCTCCTCGAAGAGTCCGGCCACCGCCTCCCGGGCGGCGGGCAGATCGTCCAGGTCGATCTCCGGAACGGTGCGGCGGCCGAAGTGCGCGGCCTCGTCCGGGCGGGCGTCGACCCGGACCCGCAGTCCGGCGCGGCCGGAGCTGACGTAGTCGAGGGTGGCGATCGCCTTGGAGATGTGGAACGGCTCGGTGTGGGTGACGACGACGGTCGGCACCAGGCCGATGTGCCGGGTCAGCGGGGCGATCCGGGCGGCGGTCAGGACCGCGTCGAGCCGGCCGCGGACCTGGTCGGTACGCTCGTCGGGTCCGAAGGGGTGCGAGGACTGCAGGCCGAGACCGTCCTCGAAGGTCACGAAGTCGAGCAGGCCGTGTTCGGCCTCGGCGACCAGGTCGGCCCAGTAGCCGGCGGTGAACAGCTCGCGGGGGCGGGAGACGGGCTCCCGCCAGGCGGCCGGGTGCCAGCCGGCCCCGTCGAGGGCCACGGCGAGGTGGAGGGGTGCGGAAGGGGTGGAGGACACGGGTGGGTTGTTCCTTCCTACGGGGTCGGCGGGCGCGCCGGGTCAGGAGTTGTCGAGCGGCAGGCCGGGCGGGTTGATCTCGGCCTTGGCGACGGCCTCGTTGGAGAGGTTCCAGGCGGCGAGCCACTTGGCGTACGTACCCTCGTCGATCAGGTGGTTGATGGCGTCGGCGACCGGCTTGGCCAGCCCGCTGCCCTTCTTCGCGGTGGCCGCGATCAGGCCCTGGAGCGAGGCGCCGGCTCCGGAGAACGTGCCGGCGGTGCGGGTGGCGCGCGGCGTGTTCGCGACCTGACGCGTGTGGTAGGCGATGCCGGGGTTGGGGCCGAAGTAGATGTCGATCCTGCCGCTGGCCAGGGCCAGATAGGTGCTGTTGGAGTCCTGGTAGTGCTTGACGGTGAGCTTCTTGCCCTCCTTGGCGAGTTTCGCCTTCCACTCCAGCAGGATCTTCTCCTGGTTGGTGCCGGAGCTGACGGCGACGGTGCGGCCGGCGAGGTTCTGGTAGTCGCCGCCGAAGCTCCAGGTGCTCTTCTTGGGCACCTCGAAGGCGAGGTTGTCCTGCCGGTAGGAGGCGAACTCGTACTTCTTCTTGCGCTCCTCGGTGTCGGTGACGTTGGAGAAGGCGACGTCGACCTTGCCGCTGTCGACGCCGACGAAGAGGTTCTCCCAGGTGGAGTTGCGCAGTTCGGGCTCGAGGCCGAGGGTGGCGGCGACGAGGCGGCCGAGGTCGGGTTCGGCGCCGGTGAGGGTCTTCTGGTCGCTGCCCACGTACGCCAGCGGCGGGAAGCCCGCCGGCAGGGCGCCGACGCCGATGACGAGCTTGCCGCTCCTGCGCACGGCGGAGGGCAGTTCGGCGTTGAGGGACTTCACCTCGGGCACCTTGAGGGTGGCCTGCCGTGCGGCGCCGTTGGACAGCCGGCCCACGGTGACCGTGCCGTCCGCGGCGCTGCCGGTGGTGGTGGCCGCGTCGCTGTCGCCGCCGCAGGCGGCGAGGGACAGGGCGAGGGAGGCGACCGCGGCGGTGGCGGTGAGGTGGCGCAGGAACCGGCTGGGGAGGCGGGAGGCGGGCATGGCTGTCCTTGTCGGAGTGTGGCGGTGTGGCGTGGGGGGGCGCGGCCCGGCGGGCCGCGGTGGGGATGTCGGCGGGTGGCGGCGGTCAGAGGACCCTGCTCAGGAAGTCCCTGGTGCGCGGGTGACTCGGGTTGTCCAACACCTGGGCGGGCGGCCCCTGTTCGACGACGCGTCCGCCGTCGAGGAAGACGACCCGGTCGGCGACCTCGCGGGCGAAGCCGATCTCGTGGGTGACGATGACGAGGGTGGTGCCGCCGGCCGCCAGGTCCTTGATGACGGACAGCACCTCGCCGACGAGTTCGGGGTCGAGGGCGGAGGTCGGCTCGTCGAAGAGGATCACGCCGGGGCGCAGCGCGAGGGCGCGGGCGATGGCGACGCGCTGCTGCTGGCCGCCGGACAGCTGCCTCGGATAGGCGCCGGCGCGGTCGCCGAGTCCGACGCGGTGCAGCAGGTTCCGGGCGAGTTCGCGGGCCTCGCCCCGGCTGAGGCGGCCGGTGGCGACGGGTGCGGCGGCGACGTTGTCCAGGGCGGTCAGGTGCGGGAAGAGGTTGAAGTTCTGGAAGACGAAGCCGATGCGGCTGCGCTGGGCGAGGATGATCCGCTCGCTCAGCTCCTTCAGTCGCTTGCCGTCGCGGCGTACGCCGATGGGCTCCCCGCCCACGCTGACGTGGCCGGCCTCGGGCTTCTCCAGGTGGTTGACGACCCGCAGCAGGGTGGACTTGCCGGAGCCGGACGGGCCGAGGATGACGGTGACCTCGCCTGGCCGGATCGTCAGGTCGACGCCGTTCAGCACCCGGTGGGCGCCGTACCACTTGTGCACGTCGTGCACCTCGACGGCGGCCGGGGCACTCCGGTCGCTGTCCGCGGGGAGCTGGACTTCGGCGCTCATATCGCGGCCTCGCTGCGCAGGCGGGTGCGGGCCGTGGTGAGGGCGGTCCGCAGTCTCTGGAGGGGGGTGGGCGGCAGGGTGCGGGTGGCGCCGCGGGCGTAGTGACGCTCGACGTAGAACTGGACGACGGAGAAGAGGCTGGTCAGGATCAGGTACCAGACGGTGACCACCAGCAGCAGCGGCACGATGTCGCCGGGGTAGGTGGAGCCCATGGTCTGGGCGGTGCCGAACAGGTCGAGCAGGGAGACGTAGAAGACGAGCGAGGTGGCCTTGACCAGGCCGATGAGCTGGTTGACGTAGTTGGGCACGATGGAGCGCAGGGCCTGCGGGAGGACGATGCGGGTGAAGCGGTAGCCACGGGGCAGGCCCAGGGCGGCGGCGGCCTCGTGCTGGCCCTGGTCGACGGAGAGGACGCCGCCGCGGACGACCTCGGCGGCGTAGGCGGCCTCGTTGAGGCTGAGTCCGACGACGGCGACGGCCATGTCGGTGGCCAGGCGGGACTCCTCGAAGCGGAAGATGGCCGGGCCGAAGGGGACGCCGATGCTGAGGGTCTGGTAGAGCGCGGAGAAGTTGTAGAGGAAGATCAGGACGACGATCAGCGGGATGGACCGGAACGCCCACACGTAGAGCCAGCCGACCGTGCGCAGGACGGGGTTGCGGGAGAGCCGGGCCAGCGCGAGCAGCACGCCGCCGAGCAGGCCGAGGACGGCGCTGAGGGCGGTGACCTCCAGGGTGGTGAGGAGGCCTTCCAGGATGGTCGGGCGGGTGAACCAGTAGGCGAAACGGTCCCATTGGTAGAACGTGTTGGTCGCCAGCCCGTGGACGAACTGGGCGGCCAGGACGAGGACGACGGCGGTGGCGATCCACCGGCCGGGCCGGCGCAGCGGCTGGACGCGCTGGGCGTGCGCGGGGCGGTCGGTTTCGCGGGCGGCGAGACCGGTGGCGGCCTCGGCGGACGGATCGTGGGTCTTGGCTGCGGCGTCGAGGGACACGACTGTCCCCGGGAGTTCACTCATGGCGGCTCCAGCGGAGTCGGGAACCCGGGACCCGTCGTGGTGGGGGCGGCCCACGGCACCGCGAGGACGGGGAGACGTCTCGCGGTGGGGGCGGCGCGCCAGGGACGTACGGGGCCGGGAGCTGGGCGGACAACGGCACACCGCTCGGGCGGTGTGCGGCAGGGAGCCGGGGGCTGCGGTGGGTCGTCAGCCCCGGCTGCGGCCGGACGCCGTACACAGGGCGCTGTTGACCCGGAGCAGGTCGACGGCGCGGTTGGCGACGAGGAGCTGTGCGGCGGGGGGTACGCAGCCCTGGGGGCGGCGCGGGGCCGTCCGGGGAGCTGCGTACATGTCCGTCACCTGTCACCGTTCCGGCCCCGTGGGGCCCTCGCGCTTACCGAATCGTCGTCCGGTCCGGTCGTCACCTGGGGCACCCCACCGCGGCGCGAGGGTTGCCGGTCAGCGAGCCAGGGCTTGTCGCTGACGCTCATGACCGTTCTGGCGTAAGTAAGTCAGGCGTCCCCGTCGAAGTCAACGGTCGTCCACCTGATGGAACGCCGAATGAGACGATCAGGGCCGGTGGGCGCGTCGGGCGGCGTCGGCGTGGGCGTGCCAGTCCAGGATCTGGACGGCCGAGCCGGCGGCCTCCAGGCCCCGGCAGCCGGCGTGATGCCGTCGGGCGATGCCGTCGAGGTCGAGGTGGGCGCCGAAGGCGGGATGGGCGGTGAGCCGGCGGGCGTGCGCCCACAGGGCCGGGTGGTCGGCGACGCGGTGCACGGCCCGGGCGTCGAGGTGATGGCGGTGCACGGTGTCGAGCTGGACCAGCGCCACCCACAACACCACGTCGGCAGCGGTGAGTTGATTGCCCCTCACATACTCGCTCCCGGTGAGCATCCGGTCCAGTTCGCCCAGTGCGCCGAGCAGTGCCTCCAGCGCCTCGGCCCGCTCCTCGGGCCCGGCGTCGGCCCGCCCGGCGCGCTGCGCCGCCTCGTCGACGCCCTGGGCGCACAGCCGCTCGACGGCGCGGATCCCGGCCTCGGCGGCGGGCGGGTAGAGGGCGGCCCGGCCGTCGCCGAAGTGCTGGTCCAGGTCGCGCATGATGTCGGGGGCGTGGGTGCTGACGATCCGGCCGGACCAGTCGTCGCTGAGCACCGGCGCCAGGGCCGGCCCCTGGTAGCGGTGGGCGCTCGCCTCGTACAGCGGGCGCAGTGCCGTGTGCCCGCCGGGACAGTCGGGGACGGCGGGCAGGAAGGTCACCGGACAGGTGTCGCCGATGCCGAGCAGGCTGTGCGTGACGGCGATGGCCAGCCCCTGCGGGCAGGCGGTGGACAGATGGAGGCGGTAGCGGCGCGGCACGGCGTAGTGGCCGCTGCGCGGGTCCCGGCCGATACGGCCCCGGAAGGCGGGGGCGGTCCGGGCGGCGGGGTGGGCGGCCTGCGGTGTGACGGACATGGGTCTCCCCGGGTACGGGCGCGCGGACGCGCGCGCTGCGGAAGCGATGACGGAGTCGTGACGGCCGCGGCGGCCGGTTCGGCGGGGGTGCCGCCCCCGCGCTCAGGCCAGCGGGACGGCGCTGGAGACGCGCAGCAGATCGATGTGACGGCGGGAGGTGAGCAGGGGCGCGGTGCGCGGGGACGAGGGCCGCGCCGTACGGCTGCGGCTCGCACGGTCGGTGACCGGCTCAAGGCGCCCCATGATTCCCTACCTGTTCACTAGGATTCCTCACTGGAGTGTCATGCCGCCCCGAGTGCCAGTCAAGAGGAGCGCACGCCGCCGTCCGGAACGTGAGACGGCCATGGCGGCCGGGGGACGGCCTCCGGAGTGAAGCGACCGCAGGCGACCCGGGAAGCAGCGCGGGAAAACGGCCTAAGCGCACACCGGCTCCTCCGCTCCGCCCCACGCCCGCGTCTCACGACCCGGGACGGACAGAGGGAAGCACTCAAGCGCTCCTCCTCCGAGGGCCCGCGGTCGGTGCCGTGCGCCTGCTGCGGCGGCGCTGTGGAACTCGGTGTCCGGTTGCCGGAGCACGGTGTCGGAACCCCGAAGGGGTCGGCGTGCTCATCGCGGCCGACGGCCCCTCGGCTCCCTGCCCGGGCCGCCTTCGGGGCCGCGGGCACCTCCGAAACCGGCCTTCGGCCTGCGGCTGGGCCGCTCCGCGGCACCAGGCGGCGCCGAGGCGGCGCGAAGCGTCTTCCGGCAGGGCGGCGGTCAGAAGACAGCGCTCTGCAGGTGGTCGAGAGCTGCCTTCGCGAGGTCGTGGGCCCCTCGCCGGCCCCGAGTGCGGTCTGGGCGGCAACGGGCTGGAGACAGCTCCGCAGGGCCGCCAGCGAGCGGGAGCCCGGCCGTCCCAGGCTCCACTGTCCCGATCGGATGCCCTGTCGGAGGGCCGCGTGCAGGTCGCCAGGGGCACCTGTGCCGCAGGCAGAGCTGCGGTCCGCCACCGCCCCGGACGGCGAGGCGCTGTGGATCTCGCCCGCTCTGCGGACCCGCGCCCACGATCCGGTCGGCGGCCGGTGCCGCTACGAGACACAGGCCGCGCCGCCGGTGGCCGGATCAGGAGGGCGGCGGGTTCCGGCACCCGATCGCGGCACGCGTCACGTTCCGCAGGAGGTGTGGCGGCCCGTTCTCCGGGATCGCCCGTCGGTCGTCAGCCGCCGTCAGCGATACGGGCCGCCCACCTCTGCTCCACCTTGGCCAGCCGCCAGTACCCCAGCGCGGCCGCCCACACGACCACGAACAGGCCGACGATGATGTACCCGACGTTGTCCAGGTCCAGGTCAGCGATCCAGCCGGTCACCGCGTCGGTCAGATCGAGCTTCTCGTGCAGCACCCCGACCAGTTCGATGGTGCCGATCAGGAAGGCGACGGCGATGGACAGGCCGGTGATGGTGAGGTTGTAGAACACCTTGCGCACCGGGTTGGAGAACGCCCACTGGTAGGCGAAGTTCATGAAGGTGCCGTCCAGCGTGTCGAACAGGCTCATGCCCGCGGCGAACAGCAGCGGCAGGCACAGGACCGCGTACCACGGCAGTCCCGCCGCCGCGCCGCTGCCCGCCATCACCATCAGGGTCACCTCGGTGGCGGTGTCGAAGCCGAGGCCGAACAGGAAGCCCAGCGGGTACATCTGCCCGGGGCGGGTGATCGACCTGGTGAAACGGCCCAGGACGCGGTTCATGAAACCCCTGGAGTCCAGGTGCGCTTCGAGCGCCTCCTCGTCGTACGTGCCCGATCGCATCGCCCGGAAGACCCGCAGGATGCCGGCGAGGGCCACGAGGTTGAGCGCCGCGATGAGGTAGAGGAAGGTCCCGGAGACGGTCGTGCCGACCACGCCGAGCGTCTGGTGGGTGCGGGAGTCGTCGTCGAGCAGGGTGCCGGCGACGTGCGCGCCTCCCGCGACCAGCGCCGCCATGACGATCACTACGCTGGAGTGGCCGAGCGCGAACCAGAAGCCGACCGACACCGGCCGCTTGCCGTCGGCCATCAGCTTGCGGGTGGTGTTGTCGATGGCGGCGATGTGGTCGGCGTCGAACGCGTGCCGCATGCCCAGGGTGTACGCGGTCACGCCGAGGCCGATCCCGAACGCCTTGGAACCGATCTCGTAGTGCCCCGGCACCACGAGCAGGAACAGGACGCCGAACGCCACGACGTGCAGCGCGGCGATCACCGTCAGGAGTCCGGCGGTGCGGACGGTGTCCTCACGCCGCCAGTGGAAGCCGGCGGGGCGGGTGGGTCCGGCGGGTCCCGCAGGTCCCGCGGGTCCGGTGGGCAGGGTCATGCGGTCACGCTCCAGCACCTCGTGGATCACTTCGTGAAGCGCCGTGGCCGGTCTCCTGGCTTACGGGTACGCGCGTGTCCGTCCCGGTCTTCCCACCCGCCGGACGGCGGACAGTGACCGTGCACTACTGGGACGGAAACTCCCCGATCACAGTGGCGAGGGCCGCTCCGGCCTGGATCCCTCCACCAGCGAGGGACCGTCACCGGTCTTCCCGAGCACCACGGCCCGGTCACGATAGGAGGCTGCGCTCATTGCTGCATAGCTGCGCAGCCGTGCAGGTGCGCAAGATCACAATCGTCCGCCTGCGAAGATGGCCCCATGCACCTGGTCCCTTCAGAGCGCGCCGGCCGACGCACCATCGACGGCCACCGGGTCTGCGACGCCATCGCCGCCATCGGTGAGCCCGGCCACGTCCACGCCTGGGCCGAGCGGTTCTCCCTGCTCTCCGACCCCGGACGCCTCGCCCTGCTCATGGCTCTGCACCGAACCGGCCCGCTCGCCGTGTCGGACCTCGCGATCGCGACCGGCATGAACGACCCCGCCGTCTCCCAGGCCCTGCGCCTGCTGCGCGCCGCCGGTGTCGTGGCGGGCGAGAAGGAGGGACGTGTGGTGCGCTACCGGATCGTCGACCCGATCACTTCCGACCTGCTGGAGCGCTGCAAGCCACTTGACCGGGCCACCTGACGGACAGAGGCGGACGGCGGTCCGGTCGGCATCTCCACCCTGCCGTCGAACCACATCAGAAGTCACCTGGCTTCATGACCGGAGGCCACCGATCGTCGCCGACCACCCATCCGACCCGGCCGGAGTGACGACCACTCACCTGCCGTTCCCCTGCGTGTCATGGTCGTAGCGGGTGGCGACGGCCTGGTCGGGCGGGCAGAAGCGCAGGACGGATCACCTCCAGCCCCGACCGTCCTCGCCTGCTGACACGAGTCAAGGGACGCTGGTCCCCACCTGGTCCCCAGAAATGATCAGAGGGCGGTTTCGGATTCCTCCGAAACCGCCCTCTGATCTGCGACTCCATCGAGTCGGGACGACAGGATTTGAACCTGCGACCCCTTGACCCCCAGTCAAGTGCGCTACCAAGCTGCGCCACGTCCCGATGCGTTCGTGCGGTGAACCGCGCGAACGCGCAGGTAAACCTTACCGCACGTGAGCGGGTGCCCCCGCGCGGGTCAGGGCCGGCGGGTGCTCAGCGGGGGCTCGCGGTCGGTTCGGCGGCGAAGTCGGACTCCGGGTCCACGTCCTTGGCGTAGGCGACGAAGTCGTCGACCATGCGGTGGAACAGGGTGGCCAGCTGGCGCAGTTCGCCGGCCGACCAGCCGGACAGGGCGGCCTCCATGCCACGGGCGCCGACCTCGCGGATCCGGGCGATGGCGTCCCGGCCCGCCTCGGTGAGGCGGATGCGCTGCGCGCGCCGGTCGTCGGGGTCGGGGACCCGGGAGACGTAACCGGACTTCTCCAGCTGCTGCACCGTCCGCGTGACGTGGGAGGCTTCCACGCCCAGCCGGTTGGCCAGTTCACCGGGGCGCTGCGGCTCGGAGTCGGCGATCTGGCGCAGCAGCGCCACGGCCGCGCGGTCCAGCGGCACGCCCGCCAGGCCCATCAGCTTCTCGTGCTGCCGGGCCCGCGTGCTCAGGTAGGTGATCCGGGTCAGCGCTCGCTCGATCTCGGCCACCTCGGGCGAGACGGGACCGGTCGGCGATGATGCAATGGGCATGCGCCCCAGCCTACCATATCGTTGCGTTACTCAAGTAGTTTGCGGACGCGCACAGTGTGAGCAGGGGCCGCCGGCCGTCCCCCTCGGACGGCCGGCGGCACGCGCGGTGTGACGCCCGGCGCTCGCCGGCTCGTGCGGGGCCGGGCCCAACCGAGCCGCGCCACAGGCCAGTTCGCACCACACCTTCGGTGTCGCGGGTACCCCGTCCGGCGTGGGACGCACCACCGGCGTCACATCCGCCCCCCGAAGCGCCCCACCCTCTGCCCCTACTTGATGATCGCGTTGGCCACGACCACGAACAGCCCCAGCAGGGCGTCCCCCACACCCGTCGCCAGCGCGATCGTCCAGCGGCGGCCCGCCCATCTGGCCGACAGCAGGCCGAGGACGAACAGCAGGGTGATGTTGAGCGTGAAGGCCGGGTACTCGACGCCGTCGGCCGGCCACCAGCCCCAGCCCGCGCCCGCCAGGATGAGGACGGTGGGCAACATCGCCGCCACCAGCGGCCACTCGGCGGCCAGGGCGCGCAGGACCTGCCCGCGGCGGTGCGGGCCGCGGTCCGCGATGTAGTGGGCGTAGCCGTGCGCGAGGGCGGAGGCGAAGGCCGTCACCAGCAGCCAGGCGGCGTCGTATCGGCGGCTCGCGCCGGACTCGTGGCCGTGGAAGGTGAGCGCGGCGACCATCGCGCTGGCCACCACGGCCCCGTAGACCCCGCCGAACAGCAGCATGGAACGGGCGTCGTGCGCCGGCCGCCGGGGGACGGCCGCCGTGGGGTCCGCCATGGGTGCTCTCTTCGCGGGCGTGGCGTGCGGGACGGTTCCCTCAACGATCGCCCGGACCTGCGGCGGACGCCACTTCGCACGGCCCGCAGCGGCGCGACAGCGGTGCGGCGCTCCCGGGCACGCGTCAACGGCGCCGGGCGCTCGCCCGTCACCTCCACGTGCGCGACGAAGTGTCCGTCCCGGTGCCCCGCTCCCCCACACTCTGTCCAGGTCGCGGGGGCGGTGGCCGCCGTTAGGGTCGGCGCATGACCGACAGCTTCCCGCTCGCCAGCTTCCCGCTCCATGTGCCCGACGCCGACCTCGTGCCCGAACCGCTCGACCCGGCGCAGATCCTCTCCGGGGCGCCCGAGGTGACCGGCAAGGTGGTGCACGAGTCGGCGGACGGCCGCCAGATCCGCGGCATCTGGCAGATCACCCCCGGCGTCGTCACCGACACGGAGGCGGACGAGATGTTCGTGGTGCTCAGCGGTTCGGCGACCGTCGAGGTCGAGGGCGGCCCCACCCTGCGCGTGGGGCCCGGGGACCTGGCGGTGCTCCGCGCGGGCGACCGTACGACGTGGACGGTGCACGAGACGCTGCGCAAGGTGTACGCGATCAGCCTCTGACGGCGCGCCGGCGGCGCGCCCGGTGCCGCTCGCAGGCCTCGGCGGCCCGGCTCACGCGCCCCGCCACACGTTCGCGAAGGCCGCGGCCTCGATAGCGCGGCGCTGGCGTACGGCCTCCAGCTCCATCACCGCGTCGTGGACGGCGGCCAGGACGGCGAGGGCCGTGTCGTCGGCGACCGCCGGGTCCGCCGGGGTCAGCTCCTCGCGGATCCCGACGGCCGCGGCCAGCGCGAGCAGCACCGGTTCGTCCGCAGCCCACCGGTACGCCGCCCGCCGCCGGGCCTCGGTGTCGCTGAGCACGGTGCGTCCGCCCCGGAAGGGCAGCCAGCGGCTGCGCTCCCAGGTGACCTGGCCCTCCGCCTCCAGCGCGGCGAGATACGCCGACGACAGGCCGCGGCCGCGCCGCCAGAGCCAGTCCGGCAGCGGCTCGTACGGCTCCTCTTGCACGAGCGCGGCGGCGGCCTCGGCCAGCAGGCCGTCCTCCGGGTCGGGGCCGGTCAGGGGCGCGAGACGGTCGCCCCGCAGCCGGACGGTCCCGGTCCGGAGCAGGTCGTAGGCCTCGGCGCCGGCCAGGGCGAGCGAGAGGTCTCCGCGTCCCAGGGGCCGGCTGGGCGCCACGTCCAGGGCGACGATCATCAGATCCCGCGGTGTGCTCATGGTGCTCCCCGTCAAAGGGCGTGTCCGACACTGCGCCGCCGGATGACCGGCGTGGGACATGGCGCTCGGTTCTCTTACCGGCCGACTGTAGCGCGGCAAGGTCACGGGCGTACGGCGGGCGGGAGCCGGCTCGGGCGGGCTCCCCGTCCCGGCGCCGCCCCGCACCGTCTCGCACACGCCCCACGGGACCGCCCGCTCCCTCGCGCAAGGCCACCCGGTCGCACCCCCGCGGGAACCGCCCGCCACACCTCGCGGGAGCGGCTCCCGACGCCCCACGGCAACCGCCCCTCACGCCCCGCAGGACCGCAGGAAGCGCCGGGTGCGTACGGCAACGGGCAGCGGACGCTCCGGGTCGCAGGGGTACATGTCCTGCTCCACGATGGCGAACAGGTCCACCCCCAGCCGCTGCGCGGCCACCAGCACCGGCTCCAGCTCCGGTACGCCGGACGGCGGTTCGCACATCACCCCGCGCTGGACGGCCGGTCCGAACGGCAGCCCGTCCGCGACGACTTCGGCGAGGACCGCCGGATCGACCTGCTTGAGGTGCAGATAGCCGATCCGCTCGCCGTAGGTCTCGATCAGTTCGACGCTGTCGCCTCCGCAGTAGGCGTAGTGCCCGGTGTCCAGGCACAGGTTGACCAGTTCGGAGTCGGTGGAGTCGAGGAAGCGTTCGACGTGGACCTCGGTGTCGATGTGGGTGTCGGCGTGCGGGTGGACGACGATGTCGAGGCCGTAGGTCTCCTTGACCTCGTGGCCGAGGCGTTCCATGCCCTTGGTCAGGTGGACCCACTGCTCGGTGGTCAGCTCGGGCGGTTCCAGGATCTCGGCGGTCTTGTCGTCGCGCCAGAAGGAGGGGATGACGACGAGGTGCCGGGCGCCCATGGCCCGGGTGAGGGCGGCGACCCGGCCGACCTGGTCCCAGGTGGACTCCCAGACGGACGGGCCGTGGTGCAGTCCGGTGAAGACGGTGCCCGCCGACACGCGCAGGCCGCGCCGGGCGACCTCGTCGGCGAGACGGGCCGGGTCGGTCGGGAGGTAGCCGTAGGGGCCGAGTTCGATCCAGGAGTAGCCGGCCTCGGCCACCTCGTCGAGGAAGCGCCGCCAGGGGACCTGGCGGGGGTCGTCGGCGAACCAGACGCCCCAGGAGTCCGGGGCCGAGCCGACCCGGATGCGGTCGAGGACGGGGGCCATGTCAGCGGTTTCCCTTCCGAAGACGCCGGTACGGGTCCGGGAGCCGACCCGGCGGCCATGGCCTCGGGCGGGTCCGCGGGGTGTGAGAGCGGGATGCGGGGAGCGGGGAGCGGGGAGCGGGGAGCGGGGAGCGGTCCATGCTTCCCGCACCCTGGGACGCCGTCAACCCGTCCTTCCCCGGACAGGTCCGTATGTATGTACAAAGCCAAGCATGGACAGGAGTGCGCCGGGGGACCTACACCTGGGAGGCGGCGGCCCCGCGATCCGGCGCCGCCCCGGTTCGATCGAGGAGCGTCGCGCATGGCCGAGCCAGACGGGTCCGCCCAGGTCTTCGACCTGATCACCATGGGCCGCATCGGGGTCGATCTGTACCCGCTGCAGTCCGGGGTGCCCCTGGCGCGGGTGGAGACCTTCGGGAAGTTCCTGGGCGGCTCGGCGGCCAACGTGGCCGTCGCCGCCGCCCGGCTCGGCCGGTCCGCCGCCGTGATCACCCGCACCGGCGACGACCCGTTCGGCGCCTACCTGCACGAGGCGCTGAAGGAGTTCGGCGTGGACGACCGCTGGGTCGCGCCGGTCGACGCGCTCCCGACGCCGGTCACGTTCTGCGAGATCTTCCCGCCGGACGACTTCCCGCTCTACTTCTACCGCCGCCCCAAGGCGCCCGACCTGGAGATCCACCCGGGCGAACTGGACCTGGACGCGATCCGCGCGGCCCGGGTCTTCTGGGTGACCGGCACCGGGCTGAGCGAGGAGCCCAGCCGCTCGGCCACACTCGCCGCGCTGGCGGCCCGCGCCCGGACGGGCACGACGGTCTTCGACCTCGACTGGCGCCCCATGTTCTGGCCGGGCGGCGGCGAAGCCTCCGACGGCGTCTGTCCGGTCCGGCCCGGCCCTCCCGGCGGCGCCGAGCGGGCCCGCCCCCACTACGCCGAGGCGCTGCGCCACGCCACCGTCGCGGTCGGCAACCTGGACGAGTGCGAGGTCGCCACCGGTGTGCGCGAGCCGGAGGCCTGCGCCGAGGCGCTGCTGGCGGCGGGAGTGGAGCTGGCCGTGGTCAAACAGGGTCCCGCGGGCGTGCTGGCGGTGCACCGCGACGGCGCCCGGGCCTCGGTCCCGCCCGTACCGGTGGAGGTCGTCAACGGGCTCGGCGCGGGCGACGCGTTCGGCGGCGCGCTCTGCCACGGGCTGCTGGCCGGCTGGGACCTGACGACGACGATGCGCTACGCCAACGCGGCCGGCGCGCTGGTCGCCTCGCGACTCGCCTGCTCGGCCGCGATGCCCACCGGCGCCGAGGTCGACGCCCTCCTCGCCCGCGCCGCCGCCGGAACCTCCCCGCCCCCGCCCTGATCACGGCCTCTTCCGACACCCCGCCCGATACCCCGGTGTTTCGCCCGCCCGTCGAGGAGGCAGCCGATGTCCAGCCCGTACCATCTGCCCGCCGGCCAGGCCGCCGACGGCCCGTACGCCGTGGCCGTCACCCCGGAGTACGCCGGCTGGGGCCACGCCGGGCTGCGCGTGCTGGAGCTGCCGGAAGGCGCTTCGCACACCTTCGACACCGGCGACAGCGAGTGGATCGTGCTCCCGCTCGGCGGCGGCTGCACGGTGACGGCCGTGGACGACTTCGGCCACGAGATGTTCCGCCTCACCGGCCGCGACAGCGTGTTCGACGGTGTCAGTGACTTCGCGTACGTGCCGCGCGACGCCCGGGCGACCGTCTTCGCGCCCCGCGGCGGACAGTTCGCGCTCACCGGGGCCCGGTGCACCCGGCGGCTGCCCGCCCGCTACGGTCCCGCCGCCGGGGTGCCGGTGGAGCTGCGCGGCAGCGGCGCCTGCTCCCGGCAGGTGAACAACTTCGCGGCGGCCGGGGTGTTCGCCTGCGACCGGCTGATCGCGGTCGAGGTGCTCACGCCGGGCGGCAACTGGTCCTCCTTCCCTCCGCACAAGCACGACGAGCACCGCCCCGGCGAGGAGTCCGTGCTGGAGGAGATCTACTACTTCGAGTTCGCCGCGCACGACGGCGTCCCGGGCCTCGGCTACCAGCGGGTCGCGCCGTCGGGACACGGCCGGGCCACGGACGTGCTGGCCGAGGTGCGCGGCGGCGACGTCGTCCTGATCCCGGACGGCTGGCACGGTCCGTCGATGGCCGTGCCCGGCCACCACATGTACTACCTGAACGTCATGGCGGGCCCGGACCCCGAGCGCGCCTGGCTGATCAGCGACCACCCCGACCACGCCTGGGTCCGCGACACCTGGCCGGACCAGCCGGTCGACCCCCGGCTGCCCCTGTACACGCCTCCTTCTCCGTAAGCCGCCGAAGCGGCCCGGCGACCCGACCCCCGTGAGATCCCCGATGTCAGTGAGGTACCGACCATGACCGAGCCCAGCGGGCCGCCCGCGTCCACGGTCCGGCTGACCGTCGCCCAGGCCCTGGTGCGCTTCCTCGCCGCCCAGCACACCGAGCGGGACGGCGTACGGCACCGGCTGATCGCCGGGATGTGGGGCGTCTTCGGGCACGGCAACGTCGCCGGCATCGGCCAGGCCCTCGTCGACCACGCGGACGTGATGCCCTATCACCAGGGCCGCAACGAACAGGCGATGGTGCACGCGGCGGTCGGCTACGCCCGGCAGCGCGGGCGGCTGTCCACCCAGGCGGTCACCACGTCCATCGGGCCGGGCGCGACCAACCTCGTCACCGGCGCGGCGCTGGCCACGATCAACCGCCTGCCGGTGCTGCTCCTGCCCGGCGACTACTTCGCCTCCCACGTGGCCGATCCGCTCCTCCAGCAGCTGGAGCACCCCTCGGCGGGGGACGTGTCCGTCAACGACGCCCTGCGGCCCGTCTCCCGCTGGTTCGACCGGATCACCCGGCCCGAGGCGCTGATCGGGTCCGCGCTCGAGGCGGTGCGGGTGCTGACCGATCCGGCCGAGACGGGCGCGGTCACCCTCGCGCTGCCGCAGGACGTGCAGGCGGAGAGCCGCGACTGGCCGGTGGAGTTCTTCGCCGAGCGGGTGTGGCGGGTCAGGCGGCCCGCTCCCGACCCGGCCGAACTCGCCGACGCCGCCGCCGCGATCCGGCGCGCCGCCCGTCCGCTGATCGTGGCCGGCGGCGGCGTCCGGCACAGCGCGGCCGAGGGCGCGCTGGCGGCGCTGGCGGACGCCACCGGCATCCCGGTCACCGTCACGCAGGCGGGCAAGGGTGTGCTGCGCCACGACCATCCGGCCGAGGTGGGCGGCATCGGGCACACCGGCACGGCGGTCGCCGACGAGCTGGCCCGCACGGCCGACCTGGTCGTGGGCGTCGGCACCCGCTACACCGACTTCACCACCGCTTCCGGCACCCTCTTCCAGAACCCGGACGTACGGTTCGTCAACCTGAACATCACCTCGTTCGACGCCCACAAGCTGGCGGCGTCCCCCCTCGTCTGCGACGCCCGCACCGGGCTGACCGCGCTCGCCGACGCCCTGGCCGGACACCGGGTGGCCGCCGCGTACGAGGCCGGGTACCGGGCGGGCAAGGAGCGGTGGGGGAAGGTGGTCGAGGCGGCGTACCGGGCGGCGGACGACAGCGCCGTGCCGAGCCAGACGCAGGTGCTCGGCGCGCTGGACTCGGTGGTGGACGACACGGACGTGGTGATCAACGCGGCCGGCTCGCTCCCCGGCGATCTGCACAAGCTGTGGCGGGCTCGCTCGTCGCGCCAGTACCACGTGGAGTACGGCTACTCCTGCATGGGCTACGAGATCCCGGCCGCGATCGGCGTGCAGCAGGCCGCGCCGGACGTCCCGGTGTGGGCGCTGGTCGGCGACGGGACGTATCTGATGATGCCGACCGAGATCGTCACGGCCGTCCAGGAGGAACTGCCGATCAAGGTGGTGCTGATCCAGAACCACGGGTACGCCTCGATCGGCGGCCTGTCGGAGTCGGTGGGCGCCGAACGCTTCGGCACGGCCTACCGGCGGCGCGCGCCCGACGGCTCGCTGACCGGGGAGCCGCTGCCCGTGGACCTGGCCGCCAACGCCGCGAGCCTCGGCATGGACGTACTGCGCCCCAGGACCGTGGCGGAGCTGCGCGCGGCGCTGCGCACGGCCCGCGCCGCCGCCCGTCCGACGTGCGTGTACGTCGAGACGGACCCGTCCGGGGACGCTCCCGGGGCACAGGCGTGGTGGGACGTGCCGGTGGCGGAGGTGGCCGCCCGGCCGGCGGCGGTCGAGGCCCGCGAGCGCTACGTCCGCGAGGCGGCGCGGCGGCGCCGCCCGCTGTGAGGGCGGCGGGCCGGGACTGCGGATGCAGCGCGGCGGGGCGGGTGCCGGGACGCCGCCGCCGGCGCGGCGGGCGGCTTCGGAACCCGGGTGGACGCGGCTGGCCAGGTGTGTGTCGTGGCTACGTGCCGCCGGTTGCGGACGGCACGCCGGCCGGGCCGACGGGTGTGTCGCCACGCAGGGTGATGCGGTGCATCACGCGGTGCTGGTCGCCGTAGTCGCGGTTGGCGTAGTGAGCGGTGCTGCGGTTGTCCCACAGGGCGACGTCGCCGCGCTGCCAGCGGTGGCGCACGACGTGTTCCGGCTTGGTGAGGTGGGCGTAGAGGATGTCGAGCAGGCCCCGGCTCTCGTGCTCGGAGACGCCGACGATGTGCGAGGTGAAGCCCGGGTTGACGAACACCGGCCCGAGCGGGACCGTCGGACGGTGGTGGGGAGCGTCGGAGGTCAGCGACGCGGGGTCAGCGACAACACGGAGCCGCGCGTCGGCACAGGTCGATGACCAGGCGTCGCACCAAAGGCTCGTGATTCATGGGGCCCATTTCTACAGGAGCCACAGCACGGCACCAAGAGACGTCCCACTTAGTGGACGGCCGGTTGAGACCGGTCGCGGTGGCGACGGCACGCACGCCTGCTGGGCGTCACGATCACATCGCTGAACTGCGCTTCTTCTCCCGGGGCGTCGAGTGGGGTGATCTCATAGTGTGAACAAGGCCGTCACATAGGCCACTTGGCCCATGGCCGACGTACCGGGTGCCGGTGCCGGTGCTGGTGTCCGGTGTGCAGGAGAAGCGCCCGGGGGACGGACCACGACCCGGTGGCGGATGAGGGCCGGTTCCGGCCCTCATCCGCCACCGATGGGTCAGCGCGGGACATCCGCCGTTCGCGCCGAACCCGCCGCTCCCGCCGGCTCCGGCAGCGGGCCTCTCGCCGAGGCCGGGCCACCGGCCAGCTCCCCCGCGCGGCCGTGCAGACCGAGGGCGGCGACGGACACGGCGAGCAGCGGCACGACGAGCGCGGCGCGGTAGCCGTCCAGCACGGCCTGCGGCCCGGCGCCGTCGGTCGCGGCGGTGAGGACCGCGCCGGCCGACGACAGACCGAGTGCGGCCCCGAACCGGACGCAGGAGGTACAGCAGCCCGCCCACGCCCCGCTCGTCCTCGCCGACGCGGCCCCCGGGAATGCCGAAGGCCGGTCTCGGATGTCTCCGAAGCCGGCCCTGGACTACGACTCTCACGAGTCGGGACGACAGGATTTGAACCTGCGACCCCTTGACCCCCAGTCAAGTGCGCTACCAAGCTGCGCCACGTCCCGTCGCGGTCACGGCGGGTGAACCGCGTGATCGCGCGAACGTCACTTTACCGCACGTCCGGCCCCGCGCCGAAAGGGGCGCGGAGCCAGGGGGAGAATCGACCCATGAGCAGTGCATCCTCCAGGCGGCCCGACGGCGCGCGGGACCGGGACAGCGAGGGGCGGGCGCGCAACGCCCGGCCGCGCGACGGGCTCGGCCGCCCCCTGTCCTACGGCGCCGACGGCGTGCCCCGGCAGCCCGAGGGGGTGGTGCGCACGCCCCCGGAGACGGTGGCCGAGGCGCAGGCGCTGCTGGACGCCGGGCGGCCGTTCCACGCACACGAGGTGTTCGAGGACGCCTGGAAGTCGGGCCCGGACATCGAGCGCACCCTGTGGCGCGGGCTGGCGCAGCTGGCCGTCGGGCTCACCCACGCGGCCCGCGGCAACACCACCGGCGGCGCCCGGCTGCTGCGGCGCGGGGCGGGCGCCGTGACGCAGTGGACGGCTGAGACCGGGGTGCGCGATCCGCACGGCATGGACACGGACGGGCTGGTCGCCTGGGCCCGGGAGCTGGCGGACGCGGTCGAGGACGGCACTGCCGGGACCGTGGACGCGGCCGCGCGAGCGCCCCGGCTGCGCGGCGGCTCCAGCGGCCCCAGCGGTCCCAGCGGCTGACGGTTCCCCCCGGGGCCCGAGCGGGCCCGCCGGTCTCGCGGTCGGTGCCGCACCGGTGTACGCCCCGTGCGCGCCGTACGGCAGACTCGGGGCGTGCGAAAGATCCATGTCATCGGCATCGGCGCGGGCGACCCCGACCAGCTCACCCTCCAGGCGGTCAGGGCGCTGCGCGACACGGACGTGTTCTTCGTCCTGGACAAGGGCGAGGTGAAGTCGGACCTCGTCCAGCTGCGCCGGGGCATCCTGGAGGCGCATGTGCCGGCGGGGACGTACCGCGTGGTCGAGGCGCGGGACCCGGAGCGGGACCGGGCGGCGGACGGGGCCGGCTACTCCCCCGCCGTCGGGGACTGGCGCAGCGCCCGCGCGGACGTCTACGAGCGGCTGATCGCCGGGGAACTGGACGCGGACGGGCGCGGCGCGTTCCTGGTGTGGGGCGATCCGTCCCTGTACGACAGCACGCTCGGGATTCTGGAGGAGGTGCTGGACCGGGGCTCGGTGGCGTTCGAGTACGACGTCGTGCCCGGCGTCAGCAGCGTCTCCGCGCTGGTGGCCCGGCACCGTACGGGGCTGAACCGGGTCGCCCGGCCGGTGCAGATCACCACGGGGCGGCGGCTCGCGGAGGGGTTCCCGCAGGGCGTGGACGACGTGGTGGTGATGCTCGACGCCCACCAGGTCTTCCGGCAGTACGCCGATCAGGACATCGACATCTACTGGGGCGCCTACATCGGCACCCCGGACGAGATCCTCGTCTCGGGGCCGATCGCCGAGGCGGGCCCCCGGATCGAGCGGCTGCGCGCGGAGGCGCGGGAGCGGAAGGGATGGGTCATGGACACCTATCTGCTGCGCCGCCGGCCACGGGAGTAAGCAGTCGGGCGCGGGCGCGCCGGCCCGCCGGGGGCGAGGCCTCCCCCGACGCCGAGCGCGTCCTGGCGAGCGTCGCGTCCCGTGTCACCGCGGCTCGGCCACGGGTGTGGCCGCGCGGGATACGGAGTGCTGGAAGCCAGGCCGGTGCGGCCGCCGGTCCAGGGGCCGTCCGGGCCCGTTCCGGCCGACCCCGTGGTCGGACAACGGGCCCACCTGCCAGCCGGCCTCGCGGCAGGCGGTCGCCAGGGCGGGCAGGGCGCCGAGGGCCGCGTGCCAGCAGCCGGGCGCGGAGGCGCGGTCGGAGTCGTGCAGCAGGACCGTGCCGCCGCCGCGCAGGTCGGCACGGACCGTGGCCTCGACCGAGGCGGGCGTGGCCCGCGCCGTCCAGTCCCGGCCCCAGGCGGTCCACAGCACCGGACGCAGGCCGAGCCGCCGGGCCGCCGTCCAGCGGCCGCCGGTGAGGATGCCGTAGGGCGGCCGGTACCAGACCGGGCGGATGCCCGTGACCTCGTGCACGGCGCGCACGGCCCGCGCGGTCTCCCCGAGGTCGCGGCCGGGTGCGGGCAGCCAGGGACGGCTGTGGGTCCAGCCGTGCACGCCGATCTCATGGCCCCGCCCGGCGATGTCCCGGGTGACTTCCGGATGGCGGACGACGCTCTCGCCGAGGACGAAGAAGGTGGCGCGCACGCCGAGCCGGTCCAGTTCGTCCAGGAAACGGGGCGTGGACGCGGGATCGGGGCCGTCGTCGAAGGTGAGCGCCACATGGCCCGGGTGGCCGTGGCCGGCCAGGCGCGGGAGGCAGGCGGCGCGGAAGCGCGGCAGCCAGGTGGCGGCCGGGACGATGTGCGCGGCGGCGACGGCGAACGGCGCCAGGGCCGCCGCGACCGTCCGCGCGCTGCCACGTGTCGGTGTCGTCTCCCCCATGGCCTGCTCCCTTCTGCTCCGGTCGAGGAATTCTGCTCCGGTCCCTGCCCCTGTCACGGCCGCCGCTCCGCTCCGGTCAGGCCGTCCTCGGTGCGCTCAGGCCCGTCGTGGTGCCCTCCCGGGCCCGTTCGGGTGTCGGTCACCTGCTCTCGGCCGGTGCTTGGCGGCGTCGTCCGTTCCGCGCGGCCACGGGGCGGGGGGTCGTCGCCGCGGGTCGGGCGTCCCACTCGCCCGAGACCTCGGGGCAGCGGGCCAGGCCGACCGTGCCCGCCGCGATCAGGACGAGGCCGGCCGCCTCGGGCAGGACGCGCGCGCCCAGCGCGATGTGCTCCCCGAACAGCGCCCAGCCGAGCGCCGTGCCGGCCAGCGCGTCCCCCAGGGTGAGCGCGGGCTGGGAGGCGACCAGGGAGCCGGCCCGGAAGGCGCACTGGAGCAGCCCGAAGGCGGCGAGGCCGGCGACGGCGGTGGCGTACGTCGTCCAGTGCGCCGCCAGGGCCTCCGGGCCCTCGGGGAACCGTCCCGTCACCTCCTTCAGAAGCGCGGCCGTCACCGCGAACAGCACGGCGGAGGCCAGACCGAGGACGGCCGCCCGGGGCGCGGCGCGGACGAGCCGTGCGACCACGACCAGGACGAGCACCGCGCATCCCACGCCCACGGCGACGGGGACCCAGCGCGACGCGTCGGCGGTGGACCGGCCGGCGGACGGCGCGGCGGCGCCGAGGAAGAGGGCGAGGCCCGCGGCCAGCGCCAGGAAGGACAGCCAGGTGGTGCGGCCCGGGCGGCGGTGGAAGACGGCTCCGCCGATGGCGAGCATGAACAGCAGTTCGCTCGCCAGCAGCGGCTGGACGACCGAGAGGCTCCCCACGGCGAGCGCGGCGGCCTGCGCCACGGCGGACCCGGCCAGCAGGCCGGCCCCGGCCGCCCACGACAGCCGCCGGCCGCGACGCGACGGGCTCGGCGAGCCGGACAGGCCGTCAGCACCGCTCGGGATCGCCCCCGGCTCCATCGCGGCGCGCCGCATCAGGACCGAGGCGGTGGCGTTGGCGCAGGCGGCGAGCAGGGCGAGGAGGACGGTGAGCGCGTTCACCCCGGCCCTCTCAGCCGAAGCGCGAGGCGAGCCGGCGGTACAGGGCGGGGGCCGCGCCGCGCACCCGGCCGGGGAGCCGTGTCCAGCCGGGGACGTACACCTCGTCCCGGCCGCGCGCGACCGCCTCCCACACCGCGTCGGCGACCCGGCTCGCCGGGACCGGTTTCGGCCGTGAGCGCCGGTAGGGTGCGCCGCGGCGGTCGAAGAACGGGGTGTCCACGACGCCGGGCACGACATGGCTGATGCCCACCCCGGTGCCCCGCAGTTCGTAGCGCACGGCGTCGGCGAAGGCGCTCAGCGCGGCCTTCGTGGCGGAGTAGGCCGCCTCGTCGCGCACCCCGACCGTGCCCGCCAGGGAGCCGATGATGACCACGCGGCCGGCGCCCTGGCCGACCATGCCGGGCAGCAGCAGCCGTACGAGCCGCAGGGTGGCGAGGACGTTGACGTCGAACATCTCGTCGATGGTGTGCTGCGGCATGGTGTGGAACGGTCCGGCCCAGCCGATGCCCGCCCCGGCCACCAGCAGGTCCACCCGGCCGACGCTGTCCAGTGCGAACTCGGCGAGGCGCCGCTCGGCGTCCGGCCCGGACAGATCCGCCGGATAGGCGAGCGCGGAGGTGCCCCGGGCGACTTCCTCCAGTCGGGTGCGGTCGCGTCCGTTGAGGACCAGGTGCCAGCCGCCCTCCGCGGCCAGCCGGTGGGCGACGGCCGCGCCGATCCCGGAGGAGGCGCCGGTCACGAGCGCGCCCCCGCCGAGCGGTGTGCCGCCGACCGCGTGGCGGCGCGAGGTGCTCGGCACCGCCGGGGCCTCGACCGGGGTCCTGGAGCCTGACCGGGCGCGGGAAGGGGCTTGGGACATCGGAGCGCACCTCTGGGTCGACGGTGACCGTGGGCCGCCGGTGCGGCCCCGGCGGTCCGGGACGGCCGTGCCGGGGGTGAGGTATCCCGGGGGCCGGAACCGAAACGCTGGAACGGTCGGGGTTGCGGGGCTGTTCGTTTGACTGCGCTGGGTGAGGGTTACTCACTTCCAGTGTCGTCCCAAACACCCGCGCCGCCACCCCTGCCCGCCGCCCGGGGCCCTCAGGGTGGACAGGCGTACGGCCACTCGTCCGAGCCGGAGGCCACGCGGCTGCTGATCGTCAGCGCGAGCATGGGCTCGGGACATGACACGGTGGCCGCGGAGCTGGCGCGGCGGGCCCGCGCCGCCGGCAAGGAGGCGTACGTCGTCGATGTGCTAGCCCTGCTGCCGTACGGCCTGGGGGACGGACTGCGCGGTTTCTACCAGACCGCCGTCCGGCACTGTCCGTGGGTCTACGGGGGCATCTACGACTTCTTTCTGAGGCCGGGCCCCCGTCCCCGGCCCAGTGGCACCCCGCTGGCCCGGTTGGCGAGCGGCCGGCTGCTGCGGCTGGTGCGCGAGACCCGCGCGGACGTCGTCGTGCCCGTCTTCCATCTGGCGGCGCAACTGACCGGGCACCTGCGGGCCCGCGGGACGCTGCGGGTCCCCAGCGCGGTGGTCGTGGTGGACTTCGCGGTGCACCGGCAGTGGCTCCATCCGGGCAACGACCTGCATCTGTGCGTCACGGACGAGGCCGCCGACGAGGTGCGCGGCGCGCTCGGCCGGCCGGCGGAGGCGCCGGGCCCCGTGGTGGCTCCCTCCTTTTTCGGCACCGGGTCACGAGGGGTCGGGTCCGGTGCTGTCGGGTCGCAGGCACCAGATGAGGGAACGGGCGGATCGGGGTCAACGGAGGCAGGGACGGGCGGGTCGTGCGCTGGGACGGGCGGGTCGGCCGGATGGCCAGACCGGTTCGAGCGATTCGGTGGCGGGCGGCCCGCCGTGCTGCTGTCGGCGGGCGCCTGGGGCGCGGGGGCGGGTCTGGCGGGCACCGCCCGGCTGCTGGCCGGGCACGGTTTTCTGCCGGTCGTGCTGTGCGGGCGCAACGAGCGGCTGCGCCGCGCCCTGTCCGCCGTGCCCGGCGTCCTCACCCCCGGCTGGGTGACGGACATGCCGGAGCTGCTGCGCGCGTGCGCCGCCCTGGTGGACAACGCGGCCGGGCAGACCGCCGTGCAGGCCCTCGCCGCGTCGCTGCCGGTCGTCGGGTACCGGCCGCTGCCCGGGCACGGGGCCGAGGGCGTACGCCGGATGGCGACGCTCGGGGTGTCCGACCACGCCCCGGACGAGGCCGCCCTGCTGCGGTCCCTGGCCCGCCTCACGGCGGACGGTCCGGAACGCGAGCGGCGGATCGCGGCCGGGCACGCGCTGTTCCGCGGGGACACGCTGACCCACGTCGTACGCGCCGGGACGGCCGGCGGGCCTTCGCAGACCCGCGGGTACCCGTAGCTTCACGGCCCCGCAGATCCGTACCCCCGCAGGCCCTACGAACGCCCCGTACGGCCCTCGTCCATGCGGGCGATCCTGGCGACGTTCTCCCGGTCGTCGCTGTCCTGGCTCGGCTCGGCGGCGAACCAGGCGTCGAGTATCTCGGTCAGGAGCGGCTCGGAGGTCAGGCGCAGCCCGAGGGCGAGGACATTCGCGTCGTTCCAGCGGCGTGCGCCGTCGGCCGTGTAGGCGTCGGTGCACAGGGCGGCGCGGATGCCGGGCACCTTGTTGGCGGCGATGGACGCGCCGGTGCCGGTCCAGCAGCAGACCACGGCCTGGTCGGCCCGGCCGTCGGCGACGTCCTGGGCCGCGGCCCGCGAGCACGCAGCCCACTGGGGGTCGGCGCCAGGCCGCAGGGCGCCGTGGGTGAGCACCTCGTGGCCGCGTTCGCGCAACCGGGCCACCAGGGCTCGGGCCACGGGTTCGTCCATGTCGGAGGAGACGGAGATCCGCATGTCCCGGAGCGTATCGCCCGGGGCCGGGGCGCCGGCACCTCTGAAGTCCCAGGGTCCGGAGCCGACGGGGAACCGGACCCGGTGCGGGAAGCGGGCCGGGACACCACACCTAGAACAGGCTCATGCCGAGGAGCAGCGCGCAGAGGAACAGGGCGGCGCCGCCGAGGACGGCGAGGACGCGGAAGTGGCGGCGCACCGAGGTGCGCACGCCCGGGCGGCGCGGGGCCACCCGGTGCACGCTCGTGCTCCAGCCGGTGTCCGCCCCGGAGGGGGAGGGCGTGGCGGGGCCCCGGCCCGGGGCGCCCTGGTGACGCGCCGGTCCGGCGGACGGCTGGCGCGCGCCCCGGTGGCGGCCGGCTCCCGTGTCCCACTGGCCCGCCTGCCGGTACGGCTCGACGGCGCCCGGCAGCTCCGGCGGCAGCGGTTCTGGCGCGCCGCGCCAGGCGCCGCTGCGGAACCAGTCCGCGGCCTGCCGAGCCGTGGGCCGGTCCTCGGGGCGCTTGGCGAGCATGCTCAGCAGATACGCCTCGAAGGCGGGCGGCAGCGCGGCGCCCCGCTGGTGCGGCGGCACGGGCGGAGCGTCGACGTGCTGGTAGAGCAGCGCGGTCGGGGTGTCGGCCTCGAAGGGCGGGTGGCCGACGGCCAGTTGGTAGAGGACGCAGCCCAGCGAGTACATGTCGGAGGCGGAGGACGCCGGGGTGCCGATGGCGCGCTCGGGCGCCAGGTACAGGCCGGTGCCGACGATCTGGCCGGTGGTGGTGAGGCCTGCGGAGGGGTCGTCCACGAAACGGGCGATGCCGAAGTCGGCTATGCGTATGGTGCCGTGGCGGTCGCTCAGCAGGTTGCCCGGCTTGACGTCGCGGTGCACGATGCCTTGTTCGTGTGCGGCGGCGAGCCCTTCGGCGGCCTCCTGGGCGACCTGGGCGAGCCGGTCGGCGTGCAGCGGGCCGCCGCCGGTCAGCTCGGCGGCGAGGCTGCCGCCGTCGACCAGTTCCATGACGAGGAAGCAGCGGCCTTCCCAGGTGCCGAAGTCGAGGGTGCCGACGACGTTGGGATGGTTGAGCCGGGCGGAGGTCTGCGCCTCCAGCCGGAACCGTGCCTCGGCCGAAGCGTCGGCCACGTCGTTCAGCAGTACCTTGACCGCGACCGGCCGGCCGAGCACTTCGTCCTGGGCGTGCCAGACCTCGCCCATCCCGCCGCGCCCGATGACCGTGTGCAGCCGGTACCGATCCGCCACCAGCACCCGTAGACCGCCTCAATCCCCGAAGTCCCACCCTCATGACCGCGCCCCCGGTGACGGGCGCGGCGGCAGCCGGACACCGCTTCCGGGTCGCGGCAACCGGCCCATCTTAACGATCACTTGGCGTGCCGCCGACCGTCGCCTCGCCTCCGGTACGGCGGCCGGCGGGCGTTCGGTGTGCCCCACTGAACCCTTATGAGTGAAAAGCAGGAAGTCGCTTCTCGTACAAATATGTAGAACTGATCATGTATGTCATCGTCGCCGTACCCGCTGATCCGCACGGGAAAGGGAGGACGATCTTGGACCCATTGACCTGGCTGCTCATCCCGTTGGCGACCGTGTTCATGGCGAGCGTGTGGAGTTGCTGCGCCGGGCGGTCGCGGCGCAGCGACGTCTGGTCGGACGTGCAGCGCTACGACCAGGTGCGGGCGGCGCTGGAGCGCGCCGCGAACTCCGAGGTGCCGGTGGGCTCCGCCTCGCGCGGCTGAGCGGCTGCCGCCCGCCTCGGCGATCTGGTCCCGTGTGCGGGTCCGGGGGGCCGGGCGCGCGGTCGTCCGCGCCCCTGGTCCGGGCGAGGTCACTTCCTCTGTCGCCCTCGCCCGGTCCCGCCCCCGCGCCCGCCCGGAGCACTCAGCCGCCGTACCTCGCCCGCAGCTCGCGCTTGAGGACCTTCATGCTCGGGCCGAGCGGCAGGGCGTCCACGAACTCCACCCGGCGCGGGTACTTGTGCCGCCCCAGCCGCTCCCTGGACCACGCGGTCACCTCGTCCGCGTCGGCCGGCGCACCCGGCGCGGGGACGATCACCGCGCACACCTCCTCGCCGTGCAGTTCGTCCGGCAGGCCGATGACGGCCGCCTGGCCGACGCCGGGGTGGCGCAGCAGCACCTCCTCGACCTCGCGCGGATAGACGTTGTAGCCGCCGCGGATGATCACGTCCTTCTTGCGGTCGACGATCCTGAGGAAGCCCTCGTCGTCCTTGGTGCCGAGGTCGCCGGTGCGGAACCAGCCGTCCACCAGCGCCTCGGCGGTGGCCTCCGGGCGGCCGAGGTAGCCGGAGAAGACGTTGTGGCCGCGGATGACGACCTCGCCGAGTTCGCCGGGCGGCAGCAGTTCGATGCGGTCCTCGGCGTCGGCGCGGGCGATCTCCACGTCCACACCCCACAGCGGGTGGCCGATGGTGCCGGGTTTCGTGCCGAACCAGGGCTGGTTCACGCTGGCCGTCGGGGAGGTCTCGGACAGGCCGTAGCCCTCGTAGATCGTGGCCCCGAACGCCGCCTCGAACCGTTCCAGCACGGCGACCGGCAGGGAGGCGCCGCCGGAGACGCACACCCGCAGTTCGGGCAGCGCGCCGGCGTCGGCCGCCGCGGCGGCGAGCGAGACGAACATGGTCGGCACGCCGTGGAAGGTGTTGACGCCCTCCTTGACCATCAGCTCGATGGCACGCGCCGCGTCGAAGCGGGGCAGCAGCACGAGGGTCGCCCCGGCCCGCCAGGTGGAGTTCATGGAGACGGTCTGACCGAAGGCGTGGAAGAGGGGCAGGGCGCCCAGCGCGATGTCGTCGGGGCGGATGTCGTTGGCGTCGAAGGCGTTGACGGTGGCGTTCATCACCAGGTTGAAATGGCTGAGCACGGCGCCCTTGGGGACGCCGGTGGTGCCGCTGGTGTAGAAGACGACGGCCGGGTCGTCGGCGACCCGGGTGAGGTAGGACGGCAGCGGTTCGGCCTCGGCGGCGAGCTGCTCCAGCTCCGCGCCGAGGGTGACCACGCGCACCCCGACGGCGTCCGCGGCGGCGCCGCCCGTGGCCGCCTGGGCCGGGTGGCACAGCAGCAGGCCGGCGCCGCTGTCCTTGAGGACGTGCTCGACCTCCGTCGCCGACAGCAGCAGGTGCACCGGGACGACGACCGCGCCGGCGGCCACGATCGCGTAGTACGCCAGCGGGAACTCGGCGGTGTTGGGGGCCATCAGGGCGACCCGGTCCCCCGGCCGTACGCCGAGCTCCACGAGGGCGCCGGCCTGTGCGCGGGCCCGCCGCCACACCTGGTCGAAGGTGAGCCGCAGATCGCCTTCGACCAGGGCGGTGCGGTCGGGGCGGCGCTTGGCGTTCTCGGCGAGGATCGCGGCGACGGAGAGGGTTGCCATGGAGGGGTACTTCCTTCGGTGCGGCTTCGTTGCGGCTCGTGGTCGTGCTGGTCCTTGTCGGACGCCCCCGTCGGCGGTCGTACGGCTGTTGCGGCTAGTGCCGTTCGACGAGTACGGCGGTGCCCTGGCCGACCCCGACGCACATCGTGGCCAGGCCGCGGGCCGCGCCGGTGCGGCGCATGCGGTGCAGCAGCGTGGTCAGGATGCGGGCGCCGGAGCAGCCGAGCGGATGGCCGAGGGCGATCGCGCCGCCGCTCGGGTTGACCAGGTCCTCGGCGATGCCGAGCTGGTCGACGCAGGCCAGGGCCTGGGCGGCGAACGCCTCGTTGAACTCGGCCTCCTCGACGTCCCCGACGCCCCAGCCCGCGCGGGCGAGCGCCTTGCGGGTGGCGGGGACCGGGCCGAGGCCCATCACGTCGGGGTGGACGCCCGCGGAGGCGCCGGCGACGTAGCGGCCGAGGGACTCAAGGCCGAGGTCGTTCAGTGCCTCCTCGCTGACCAGCAGGAGACCGGCGGCGCCGTCGTTCATCGGGGAGGCGTTGCCCGCGGTGACCGTGCCGCCGGCGCGGAAGACGGGCTTGAGGCGGGCCAGCTTCTCGTAGGAGGTGTCCTCGCGGACGCACTCGTCGCTGTCCACGACGGTGCCGTCGGGGTGCTCGACGGGCAGCAGCTCGTCGTCGAAGTGGCCGTCCTTGCGGGCCCGGGCGGCCAGCCGGTGGCTGCGCAGCGCGAACTCGTCCTGGCGTTCGCGGGCGATGCCGTGCCGGGCCGCCACCTCCTCGGCGGTCTCGCCCATGGCCAGCACGCCGTGCAGGTCCTTCATCGCCGGGTTGACCAGGCGCCAGCCGAGCCGGGTGTCGTACGTCTCCATCCGGTGCGGCAGGGCCTCGTCGGGGCGGGGCAGCACGAAGGGGGCGCGGCTCATGGACTCGGAGCCGCCGGCGAGCACGATGTCGGCCTCGCCCGCCGCGATGGTGCGGGCGGCGGCGGTGACGGCCTCCAGGCCGGAGGCGCACAGCCGGTTGACCGTGGCGCCCGGGACGGAGTCGGGCAGGCCGGCCAGCAGGACGGCCATCCGGGCGACGTTGCGGTTGTCCTCGCCCGCCTGGTTGGCGGCGCCCCAGTAGACGTCGTCGATGCGGGCCGGGTCCAGCGCGGGGACATCGGCGACCAGCGCGCGGATCACCCGCGCGGCCAGGTCGTCGGGGCGGATGCCGGACAGGGCCCCGCGCAGTTTGCCGATCGGGGTGCGGCGGGCGGCCGCGAAGTGGACGGGGCGCACGACAGAACTCCTCAGACGGCTCACACGGCCTCGCACGGATGATTCACCGGCACTGCCAATCATTAATTAGCACTGCTAGTTTTGGACTATAGACCTCGGACCGGCCCCCTGGGAAGATCCCCCCGTCCAGCCCACCCGGCAAGGGGACCCCCGCCGGGCGCCCGCCCCGCAGCAGGAGGAGGAAGACATGGCCGACGCCCGCTCGCACGTCCTCGCCGGAACCCGGGGCGCCCTCCACGTCCACGAGTGGCCGCACCCCCGCCCGCGCTACGCCGCCCTCCTGGTCCACGGCTACGGCGAGCACGGCGGACGGTACGCGGAAGTGGCCGGCGTCCTCGGGGCGCACGGCGCGGTCGTGTACGCGCCCGACCACATCGGCCACGGCCGGTCGGCCGGCGAGCGGGTGGTCGTGGACGACTTCGAGGACGTGGTGAGCGATGTACACACGGTCGCCGATCTTGCCCGGACCGCGCACCCGGGACTGCCGCTGGTGCTGGTCGGCCACTCCATGGGCGGGCTGGTCTCCGCCCGCTACGCCCAGCGCCACGGCGAGGAGCTGGCCGCGCTGGTGCTGTCGGGTCCGGTCGTCGGGAACTGGGAGCTGCCGGGCCGGCTGCTCGCCCTGGACGAGATCCCGGACACGTCCGTCAGTCCGGCCGCGTTGTCCCGGGACCCGGCGGTCGGCGCGGCATACGCGGCCGACCCGCTGGTGTGGCACGGGCCGATGAAGCGGCCGACGCTGGAGGCGTTCGCCCGGACCCTCGCGACCGCGGCCGCGGGCGGGAGCGTCGGGGCGCTGCCGGTGCTGTGGCTGCACGGGGACGACGACCGGCTGGTCCCGCTCGCCGGGAGCCGGGTCGGCGTCGAGCGGCTGACCGGGGCGGGCGGGGACCTGACGGAACACGTGTATCCCGGCGCCCGGCACGAGGTGTTCGAGGAGACGAACCGGGCCGAGGTGTTCGCGGACCTGACCGGGTTCCTGGACCGGGTCCTGCCGCGCTGACACCAGCCGGGGGGGCCGGTCGGACCCGGCCTGCCGCGCTGACACCGGCCGGGGCCGGGCCCGGCCCGGCGCGCGGACACGCGCCGAGTCCGGCACGTCGGTCCGGGCCGGGCGACTCCGGGACCCGCCGCGCGGACCGGTGCCGGGCGCGTCCGCCCTGTTTGCGGGCGTCGGCACCGGGCACCCGCGCGACCATGGAGTGGTTGCGCAGTGCCGCCTGCGTGGGCGAGGACCCCGAGTTGTTCTTCCCCGTGGGCGCCGTCGGACCGGCGCGGCGGGAGATCGCCGCGGCCAAACGCGTGTGTGCCCGCTGCCCCGTGCGCACCCAGTGTCTGTCCTTCGCGCTCGGCAGCGCGCAGACCACGGGTGTGTGGGGCGGGATGAGCGAGGAGGAACGCGTCGCACTGCTCCGTACCGCCCAGGACGATGTCGCAAGGAGAACCACCGTATGACTGTCGTGAAGAGCACGATTTCCGACTCCGCCCTCCAGGTCACCGGGGACGCGTTGCAGAGCACCCTCGTGGATCTTCTCGGGCTTTCACTGATCGGCAAGCAGGCGCACTGGAACATCGTGGGCCCCCGGTTCCGCTCCATCCACCTGCAGCTGGACGAAGTCGTGTCCGCGGCCCGCGAGTTCGCCGACACGGTGGCCGAACGCGCCGCCGCGCTCGGCGTCTCCCCCGACGGCCGGCCGGAGACGATCGCCTCGGCGTTCACGCTGCCCGGCCCGAAGGACGGCTGGGTGCGCGACTCCGACGTGGTCGAGGTGATGGTCGAGTCCCTGGAGGCCGCCATCGTGCGGCTGCGCGAGCGCATCGAGGCGACCGACAAGCCCGACCCGGTCACCCAGGACCTGTTGATCTCCATCACCGCCGAACTGGAGAAGCAGCGCTGGATGTTCGCGGCCGAGAACGTCTCCCACGAGGGCTGACCCCGCACGGCGCCCGCCGGTCCGTGCGGGGCGCCCGGCCCGTCGAACGGCACCACGAACGAAAGGGGCAGAGATGACCGACGCCCTCGAACTCGACGCGCTGTGGGAGGACTTCCACCGCGTGGTGAACATGACCTCGCAGGAACTGGCCGCCTGGCTCCGGGTCCGGGACGCCGCGGAGGACGCCGAGCCGCTGCCCGACGACGCGGGCAGTCCCACCGGGCAACATGTGCTCGCCATCCTCCAGAAGCGGCGCACCGACCTGACCGACGACGACCTCCGGGTGATGCGGAAGGTCGTCGACACGGTCACCTCCCAGGTGGACCTCGAGAACGAGCCCGAGCCGGAGGACGCCGGGGACACCGGCCGCCGGCACCGGCTGATGACCATCGGCCACGACCCGCTCAAGGCGAGCCGGTGACCAAGGGGAGCGACGGCGGCCGCCGGGACCGGGACGGCGGCCGGGTGCTGCACGAGCTGGTCGATGCGCACGGCGAGACGTTCGCCGAGGAGGCCGGCATCACGCTGAAGGACACCCCGCAGCCGCTGTACCGGCTGCTGGTCCTCGCCGTCCTCCTCAGCGCCCGCATCCGCGGCTCGGTCGCCGTGGCCGCCGCCCGCGAGCTGGCCGAGGCCGGGCTGCGCGATCCGCGCCGCATGGCCGACGCCGACTGGCAGGAGCGCGTGGACGCGCTCGGCCGCGGCGGCTACCGGCGCTACGACGAGCGCACCGCCACCCAGCTCGGCGAGGGCGCCGAGCTGGTCCTGGACCGCTGGGGCGGCGATCTGCGCCGGATGCACCGGGAGGCGGGCGGCGACGTGGGCACGTTGCGCGGCCTGCTCCAGGAGGTGCCCGGCCTGGGGCCGGCCGGCGCGGACATCTTCCTGCGCGAGGTCCAGGACGTGTGGCCCGAGCCCGCCCCCTACCTGGACGCCAAGGCCCTGTCCGGCGCCGAGCGGCTGGGCCTGCCCAAGGACCCCGGCCGGCTCGTCGACCTGGCCGGCGACACCCCGCCCGCCCATCTCGCGGCGGCGCTGGTGCGCGCGGCCCTGGACAAGAAGATCGCCGATTCCGTCGCCTCCGGGTGACCACCGTCGAAGACCGCCTCCGGGTGACCGTTCGCCCCGGAGGCGGCGCGGCGCTCAGCGCGGCAGGTCCAGCAGCCGGGCGATGGTGCGCAGGACGCCGTCGTCGTTGTTGGACGGGGCCAGGTGGCGGGCGCGGCGGACGACCTCCGGGTGGGCGTTGGCCATGGCGAACGACCACTCGGCGGCGTCCAGCATCTCCAGGTCGTTGAGGTAGTCGCCGAACACCAAAGTCTGCGCGGGCGTGATGCCCGTGGCCCGCTGGAGCCGGCGCAGGGCCGCGCCCTTGTCCGCGGTGCGGTTCATGACGTCCACCCAGTGCTCGCCGGAGACGACGACCTTGTGGGTGGCGGCGAACGACTCCAGGGCGGGCGCCGTGCTCCGCTCGGCCGGGCCGAAGTCGAAGAGGGCGACCTTGACGACGTCGTCGTCGATCTCGGTCGCGTCGGCCATCACCCGGTGCTCCACGTAGTACTTGCGGACCTCGGCGAGGAAGGCCTCGTCACCGCGTTCGACGTAGGCGGACCGCTTGCCGCAGACCACGGCGCCCACGTCCGTGCCGCCCGCCCCCAGCTCCCGCGCCGCCCGCACCAGACGCCGCGCGACGGCCGGGTCCATCGGGTCCGAGCTGAGTTCCTCCCCGTCCCGGACGACGTGGGCGCCGTTCTCCGCGATGAACACCATGCCCTCGTCCGCGCCGGCGAACTCCTTGGCGAGCGTCGCGTACTGGCGTCCGCTGGCCGGGCTGAACAGCACCCCACGGCGGCGCAGCTCGGCCAGCGTGGACCACAGGCCCTCGGGGATCCGCTTGGCGTCGTCGAGCAGCGTGCCGTCCATGTCGGTGACGATCAGCCGTATGTCGGCGGGACCGTCGGGGACGGTGGAGCCGGCGGGCTGCGGGCCGGGGACGGTGGTGGAGGCGGGGCCGGTGAGCAGGGGCTGTGGGGTGCTGGGCATGTCCTGGTCTCTGTGCGGGGCGCGGTGGCGCGCCGGGGGCTGGAGGGGCGGGGTCCCGGTGCCGTGGCACGGTCCTCGCCGACCTTCGAGGCAAACACGTCGGACCGTCCCGGGGCAAACGCGCCACCGGAAAGGCACAGGCCCGGCGGGGTCGAGTGCGCCGATTCCCGGGACACGCCGATCATCGGGCGGCACAATGGGCGGCGTCGGCACGACGGACCCGAGAGCGACGACAGCCACGCGAGCAACGACGGACCCGAGAGCACCCTGGAGCGCGGACGTGACCGTAAGCCACCCCCTGCCGGGCGGGGAGGACGTATGACCACCCTCGCCGATCCCGTACCCGGCGGCCGTCCCGGTGATGTCGAGCGGGCCACCGCGCTCGGCGGCGAACTGGCCGGACGGGGTGTGCACGGCGTCGTCCTGTCCTACGTCGACACCGCCGGCATCACCCGGATCAAGACGATCCCGGTCGCGAAGCTCCCCACGGCGGCGGCCTGGGGCGTGGGCATGTCGCCGGTGTTCGACACCTTCCTGGCGAACGACTCGACCGTCACCACCGATGTCCTCGGCTCCCCCGACGGCGATCTGCGCCTCTACCCGGACCTGGACCAGCTGGTCGCCCTGGCGGCTCAGCCAGGCTGGGCGTGGGCGCCGGTGGACCGGATCACCCAGGACGGCGAGCGGCACCCCGGCTGCTCCCGCACCTTCCTGCGCCGGATCACCGCCGGCGCCGAGGAGCGTCACGGCGTCACGTTCAAGGCGGCCGTCGAGATCGAGTGGTCCGTCGGCACGGACGCGGCGCCAGCGGACCGTTTCGAGCCCGTGGCGACGGGTCCGGCGTACGGGGCGGCGCGCCAGGTGGAGCTGAGCGACTTCCTCGCCGAACTCCTCGCGGCCTGTGCGGCGCAGGGGGTGGACGTCGACCAGGTCCATCCCGAGTACGCGGCGGGGCAGTTCGAGATCTCGGTCGGCGCGCTGGACCCGGTGGCGGCGGCCGACCGCAGCGTGCTGGTGCGCCAGACCGTCCGGGCCGTGGCCCGACGGCACGCGCTGCGGGTCTCGTTCGCCCCGGCGGTGCGCGGCGAGGGCGTCGGCAACGGCGGCCACGTCCACCTGTCCGCCTGGCGCGACGGCGCGAACCTGTACGCCGGGGGCGCCGGGCGGCACGGGATGACGGCGGACGCCGAGGCGTTCACCGCCGGGGTGCTGAACCGGCTGCCCGCGCTCACCGCCGTGACCGCGCCGAGCCCGGCCAGCTATCTCCGGCTCAGGCCGTCCCAGTGGGCAGGCGTGTTCACCGCGTGGGGCCTGGAGACCCGCGAGGCGGCGCTGCGCGTCGTCACCGGAACCCGCGGCCTGCGCGACCAGGCCGCCAACCTGGAGGTCAAGCCCGTCGACCTCGCCGCCAACCCGTATCTGGCACTCGGCTGTCTGATCGCGGCCGGACTGGACGGCATGGCGTCGTCGGCGCCGCTGCCCGAGGAGATCACCGGCGACCCGGCGCGGTTCGACGCGCCGGAGGCCGCGAAGCGGGGCGTGCGGCGGCTGCCGGCCGGACTGCCGGAGGCCGTGGCCGCGTTCCGTGAGGACGCGCTGCTGCGGGAGGCGCTCGGGCCGGTGCTGGCCGACGCGGTGACCGCCGTACGGGAGGGCGAGAGCGCGGCCGTGGCCGGACTGGACGACGAGCAGATCGCGGCGGCCTACCGCTGGAAGTACTGATGGCCGATCCGGTGGACGAGCTGCTCGCCGGGCTGCCGCTGGTGGACCACCACTGCCACGGGGTGGTCACCGCCGACCTGGACCGCACGGGCTTCGAGTCGCTGCTCACCGAGGGCGAGGTGTGGCCGGGCAGCGGGATCTCGCTCTTCGACACGCCGGTCGGGGCGGCCGTGCGTCGGCACTGCGCCCCGGTGCTCGGCCTGCCCCGGCACGCCCCGGCCGACGACTATCTCGCGCGGCGGGCGGAGCTGGGGGCACGCGAGGTGAACCGGCGGTTCCTCGCCGCCGCGGGCGCCGCCGTCCTCTGCGTCGACACCGGCTTCGACTCCGGCCGCCTGGCCACCCCCGCCGAACTGGCGGCGCCGTCCGGGGCGGCGGCGTACGAGGTCGTACGGCTGGAGAGCGTCGCCGAGGCGGTCGCGGCGGGCGGGGTGACGGCCGGGGAGTACGGGGCGGCCGTGCGGGCCGCCGCCGAGGCCGCGGCGCGGCGGCCGGGCGTCGTGGCGGTGAAGTCGGTGGCCGCCTACCGCACCGGTTTCGCCCTGGACCCGGCCCGCCCCTCGGCCGCGGAGGTCGCGCGGGCGGCGGCCGGCTGGCTCGCCCGCCCCGGCACCC
Organism: Streptomyces sp. NPDC093260; assembly: GCF_040683715.1. Taxonomy (NCBI): domain Bacteria; kingdom Bacillati; phylum Actinomycetota; class Actinomycetes; order Kitasatosporales; family Streptomycetaceae; genus Streptomyces; species Streptomyces sp. NPDC093260. The sequence goes on along the minus strand of NZ_JBFBEK010000012.1, from coordinate 35,940 downwards.
GCCTGGCCGACCCGGTCCTGGTACGGCACCTGCTGTGGACCGCCGTCGAGCTGGGCCTGCCGCTGCAACTGCACACCGGGTTCGGGGACGCCGACCTGCGACTGCACCACGCCGATCCGCTGCTGCTGACGGACTGGCTGCGCCTGACGGCGGGCACGGTCCCGGTGATGCTGCTGCACTGCTGGCCCTACCAGCGGCAGGCCGCCTACCTCGCCGCCGTCTTCGAGCAGGTGTACCTCGACGTCGGCCTCGCCCTGCACCACGTCGGCCCCGCCCGGGCCGGCGCCGTCCTGGCGGAGGCCCTGGAGATCACCCCGTTCCGCAAGCTGCTGTACAGCTCCGACGCGTACGGTCTGGCCGAGTTCCACTACCTCGGCGCGGTGGCGTTCCGGCGTGGCCTCGCGGGACTGCTGACGGACCGGGTGAGCGCCGACGAGCTGAGCCGGACCGACGCGGAACGGATCGCGCGGTGGACGGGGCGGGACAACGCACTGCGGGTATACGGCCTCACGGACCCCGCGGCCTCCCGGGGCTCCGGGGGCCCCACGGACTCCGACAGCCCCACGGACTTCGGGGGCCCTGCGGCGACCGCCGCACCGGTTCCGCCCATGGAGAACGACTGAAAGTATGATCAAACAATGTCTGACATGACCGAGACCACGCCCGGTTGGCTGAGCACGGACGAGCTGGAGTCGGCCCGCGCCCGGATGCCGATCCTGTACGTCGAGGCGGTTCCCGTGCGCGTCGACGACAGCGGCGAAGTGACCAGCATCGGCCTCCTGTTGCGCATCGGCCCGGACGGAACGGTCAGCCGGACCCTGGTCTCCGGCCGGGTGCTGCACCACGAGCGGGTGCGGGACGCGCTGCTGCGCCATCTGGAGAAGGACCTCGGTCCGGTGGCGCTGCCCCGCGTGCCCGCCTCGCTGCAGCCGTTCACCGTGGCCGAGTACTTCCCGACGCTCGGCGTGACGCCGTACCACGACCCGCGCCAGCACGCGGTGTCGCTGGCCTACATCGTGCCGGTCACCGGTGACTGCCGCCCCCGGCAGGACGCGCTGGACCTGGTGTGGTTCAGTCCGCAGGAGGCCGTCTCCGAGGCGGTGCAGAGCGAGATGCCCGGCGGGCACGGAGTGCTGCTGAAGCAGGCGCTGGCGCACGTGGGGTACGTGGGCTGACGGCTGTCGGACCGGCCGGCGCCGTCGCTCGCCCTGCTCGTCGGCACCGCCGGGCAGGCCCCTGTCTGGACACCCTCCTCCCGCACCGCCACCGCCCCGGGCGGCATGGACCTCGCGCTCCCCGTGGGCCTCGTGGACGCCGCCGCGCTGTACGCGGTCCACATGCGCGGGCCGGTCGCCGCACTCCTGCGGTGGCCCCCGTGCCCGCTCCCCCGCTCACGGCAGCAGGCGCTGCTCCTTGGCGACGGCCACGGCGCCCGCGCGGGTGTCGACGCCGAGCTTGTCGTAAATGCGTCCCAGATGGGTCTTGACCGTCGCCTCGCTCAGGAAGAGGGCCTTGGCGATGTCCCGGTTGGTCAGGCCGCGCGAGAGCTGGCCGAGGATGTCGCGCTCGCGGTCGGTGAGGGTGGGGCGCGGGCTGCGCATCCGCGCCATGACCCGGTGGGCGACGGGCGCGGACAGGGCCGTGCGGCCCGCGGCGGCGCTGTGGATCGCCGTGAACAGCTCGTCGGGGCGCTCGGCCTTCAAAAGATAGCCGGTGGCGCCCGCCTCGATGGCACGGGTGATGTCGGCGTCCGTGTCGTACGTGGTCAGCACCAGTACGTGGACCGAGCCGCCGGACGCCGCCGTGATCCGGCGGGTGGCCTCGACGCCGTCCATGCCGGGGCCCAGTTGCAGGTCCATCAGCACCACGTCCGGGGTGAGCTTCGCGGCGAGCGCGACGGCCTCCGCCCCGCTGTCCGCCTCCCCCACCACCGCCACGTCCGGATCGCTGCCGAGCAGGGCGCGCAGTCCGGCGCGGACCACGGCGTGGTCGTCGCACAGCACCAGCCGCAGCGGCGGGGCGGCTTCGGCGGGCTCGGCAGGCTCGGGCTCGGTGGGTTCGAACGGTCCGGTGCTGTGGATCACGGGGCGGTGGCCTCCGGGGCGCTGGGGGCGGCGGGGTGGGACGGTACGGCGGCGGAGACGACGGTGCCGTCGCCGGGCGCGGACTCGACGGTGAGGGTGCCGCCGAGTTGGCGTACCCGGGCCCGGATCGCGGGCAGGCCGTGCCCGCGGACCCCGGTGGCGCGCTCCGGCAGGGCGGCGGGCTCCAGGCCCCGCCCGTTGTCGGCGATGTCCAGCCGTACCTCGTCGTCCAGATAGGTGAGGGTGAGGGCGGCCCGGGTGGCGCCCGAGTGCTCGCGGACGTTGGCGAGGGCGCCCTGTGCGATGCGCAGCAGCGCCGACTGGACCCGGTCGGGCAGGCCGGGCGTCCCCGCGGCGCCGTCGATCAGGCAGGTCACGGTGCGTTCGGCCGTGCTCTCGCGGGCGGCCAGGCCGCGCAGCGCCACGTCCAGGCCGCTGCCTCCGGCCAGGTCGGCGGGCACCAGGTCGTGCACGAAGCGGCGGGCCTCGGCGAGGCTGCTCTCGGCGATGTCGGCGGCGGCGCCGATGTGGGCCCGCGCCCGTTCGGGGTCGGTCTCCCACACTCGCTCAGCGGCCTGGAGAAGCATCCGCTGGCTGGACAGGCTCTGGGCGAGGGTGTCGTGGATCTCCATGGCCAGCCGCTGCCGTTCGGCGAGGGTGCCCTCCCGGCGTTCGGTGGCGGCCAGTTCGCGGCGGGTGTGCACCAGGTCGCGGATGAGGGCGGCCTGGCGTGTCGCCTGCCGGTCCATGTGGGTGAAGACCGCGGTCGCGAGGACGGCGACGGCCGGCGGCCCGACCACCAGGTCCACGTCGATCCGGTCGGCCAGCCGCAGTCGCGCCACGACCACGAAGACGGTGAACAGCGCGACGAGGGTGTAGGCGGCGCGGGTCGGCAGGGTGCGCAGCGCGGTGTAGAAGAGCGGTACGGCGCACCAGGCGAAGCTCGGGGCGAGGGCGACCAGCACGGCCCATACGGCGACGAGCGCGCCGAGCCAGAGCAGGGCGGTGAGGGGCGGGAGGCCCCGGGGTGCGGAGGCGGCGGGGGCGGGGACGGGCGCGGGGGTGTCCGCCGGGGGCCTCGGGCCGGTTCCGGGCGTTGATGCGGTCGCACGAGCTGGGGCTGGTGAGGCGGGTCGGGGCGCCGAGGCCGGTGGAGCTGTCGGGGGCGTCGGCGGCGGGGGTGCGCCCGCCGCCGTGCGTCGGCCGATGACGTACAGCGCGGCGAGCGCCCCGGCCAGGGCGAGGACGGCGGGCTCCTGCGGCTGGTCGCCGTGCCGCTGGACGTAGCGGGCCAGGGCGGAGCCGAGCAGCAGGAAGAAGGCGAGGTGGATGACGAAGGCGAGGCGGTGCGCCTCGGCGTCGGCCGGTGGCCGCGGCTTCCCGGCGCCGGACGGGCGGTGCGCCTCCTCCCCGGTGGCGTTCGGGGCGCCCGGGGAGGGACGGCTCGTGGACGGCATGCGTTGCTCCTCCCCGGCCGGGACGTGCGTACGGTCATTGCTGCCGCCCGGTGGCCCCGTCCGCGCCATGGGCGCCTGCTGTGCCGTACGAGCCGGGCGTGCCCTGCCATTGTCGCCCGGGTGCCGGGCCGGGGGGTCAACCGTTCGGATGACCCCGCCGTCGTCCGTCCCGGTCGCCGGGACCAGCCGGTACGCCGACGGGTGCGCGCCGACTCCGGGCCGAGGCTGGAGGCACAGCGCAGGAAGCGCTGCGTCTCCACCGCCCGGCCTACAGGAGGCCGCCGCCGATCGCATCGGCCGGCCGCGGGCGCGGGGACGCGACACGACTGGGGAGTTGCCCGTGATGCAGCACAAGGCCAGGAAGTTCTCCGCCCGCGTCAAGGTCGTCGCCACGGCGGCGGCGCTCGCGGCGGTCGGCGCCGGTGTGGCCGGCGCGGTGTCCGCCTCCGCCGGCACCCCGGCCGCCGCGCCGGTGGCCGCGGTGACCTCGGTGAGGGCGAAGGCCACCACCACCAGCACCCATCTGACGGTGGACGCCGCCACCGACGCCGCCGAGGCGGCCCTGAAGGCCGCGCGGAAGGAGGGTCAGCGGGTGACCGTCGCGGTGGTGGACCGCAACGGCAACACCCTCGTCACCCTGCGCGGCGACGGCGCCGGGCCGCAGTCGTACGACTCCGCGATCAAGAAGGCGTACACCGCCGTGTCCTGGAACGCGCCCACCTCCCAACTGGTCGAGCGCCTGGCGTCGGCGCCCACCCTCAAGGACATCCCGGGCACGCTGTTCCTGGCGGGGGGCGCGCCGGTCGCCCACGGCGAGGCGCCGATCGCGGGCATCGGCGTGGCGGGCGCGCCCTCGGGCGACCTGGACGAGAAGTTCGCACGGGCCGGCGTGGCCGCGCTCGGCGACGGCCGCTGATCCGGCGGCCGGCCGGCACGCTTCTCGTCCTTCCTCTCAGCCTCGCGTCCTGGGGGCGGCCCGGCGGGGTTCGCTCCCCAGCGTGTTTCCGGGGGCGTCCGGTCCCGGTCTCCCCTCGTCTCACCCGCGGACGTCGTCCCAGATGGCCTGTTCCTGCTCTGTCGGCGGGACCCAGGGGCACAGTTGTTCGGGGTGGCCGGGGCCGGGCAGGGCCGGTTCGGCGGGCGGGTCGGCGGGCACAGGGGTCCAGACGGCGCCGAAGATCGTGAGCGCCTCCCCCACGGCCATCAGGAAGCGCAGAACGAACAGTGACATCCCGCCACTGTGGGGGCGCGCGCCAAAGCGCGGCCAAAGGCGGGGCCCGTCCCGGCCTCGCCGCCCCCGGTCGGCGAGCGCAGGTTTTCGGCCAATACGCGGTACGTACGCACTTTCCCCGATGCGCGGACGGCGGCGTGGAGATGACAGTGAATCACCACGCCACCGACCAAACGCGTGTTCCCCTACTGGACGAGGAATCGATGCGCTACGAATTCCTTGGGCCCCTCCGCGTCCGTCACACGGAGCAGAGCCATTCGCTGTCCGCCCCGAAGGTGGAGACGACGCTGGCCACCCTGCTGATCGGCAGCGGCCGGGTCATCACCAAGGAGCAGCTCGTCACGGAGCTGTGGGGAGACCGGCCGCCCAGACGGGCCTCGGCCGCGGTGCACGTGTACATCTCGCAGTTGCGCAAGTTCCTGGTGGGCGCGGGCGACACCGGGGGCCGGGCGATCGTCACCCGGCCGCTCGGGTACGAGCTGCGCCTCGACGGGGCCGGCTGGGACGTGGACGACTTCAAGGAGGCGATGCGCCGGGGCCGCGATCTACGGGCCGCCGGGCGGCACGAGGGGGCGCTGGAGAGTTTCGAGCGGGCGCTGTCGCTGATGCGGGGGCCGGTGCTGGAGGGGATCGCGGAGGGGCCGGCGCTCACCTCGTTCGCCACCTGGGCGGAGGAGGAGCGGTTGCAGTGCCTGGAGCTGTCGGTGGAGGCGCGTACCGCGCTGGGACGGCACCGTGAGGTGATCGGACTGCTGAGCACGCTCACCGCGCAGTATCCGTTGCGTGAGTCGTTCTACCGGCAGTTGATGCTGGTGCTGTACCGCTCGGAGCGGCAGGCGGAGGCGTTGCAGGTGTACCGCTCGGCGCAGCGGGTGCTCCGCGCCGAACTGGGCCTGGACCCGCACCGCTCGCTGCGCAGGCTGCACCAGGCCATCCTGGCCTCCGACCGGGTGCTGGACCTGCCCGCGGCGAGCTGACCGGGCCCGCGGGCCCGAGGCCGCCGATGCACGAGGCCGCGTACGGGCCCGTGCATCGGCTTCTCCGGACGACGACGCGTGCCCGTCGGCCTCGGGACGGCGGCTCGGCCACGGCGGCGGTGTCCCGGCCAAGGGGCGGTGTCCCGGCTGCGGCGCGGCGGCTCGGCCGCCGGACGGTGTCCCGGCCGCCGGACGGCCGCGGTGCCGGGCCGTCGCGGGACGCTGACGCGCCGCCGGCGCAGCCCGGGCGGGATCCGGGCACGGACCGGGCGAGCACCGGGCAGGACGCGCCGCCCTCGCAGTCGGCGCCGAGCGTGGCCGGCCGGGCCGGAGGACCTCCGGAGTGCCGGGCGCCGGCGGGCGCGCCGGCGCGTGCACCCTCCCTGAGGCGTCCTCCCCCACACACCCCTCGCCCCGCCCGCGAGGCACCGCCCCGCGCCGCACCACCCTCGAGGTGGTCCTGGACGGTGTCGAGGGTGGCATCCTGCAGGCCGGGGATCACGGTGGCGAGGACCACGCGGCGGCCGTCGAGGGTGCGGTCGAGGGTGACCTTGGCGCTGACGGTGTCGTAGGTGGCGACGGTCGGGTCGAGTCGGCCCTGGATGGCGCCGTTGGCCTCGGGGTGCTTGCGCAGCACTCCGGCTGCGGCGTGGACGACGCAGGCGACGACGGAACGGCGCCGGCCGTTCTCGCGGGCCTTGGCGCGGGCGGCGACGATCGCGCTCGCGTCCACCTCGGTGTCGAGGTGGACGGGCGCGAAGTCCCGTATCTGGTCGAGGAAGAAGAGGGTGTGCCGGCGCTGGGTGGGAAACGGTCGTACGCTCAACGGGTCACCAACTCGTAGATGGACGCGAGGCTTTGTGCGTCGAGGAAGTCGGGCAGCGACAGCGGGGTTCCGGTCTCCTTCTCCAGCAGGCTGAGCAGGGTCAGCAGATGGACGGAGTCCCAGCCCGGCAACGCGTCGAAAGGACAGTCGAGTTCGGTCTCGGCGATGTCGATGCCGAGTTCGTCGCGGACGAGGTCGGCGAAGTCCGCCCGGTCGAGTGTCGCGCTCATCTCAGCGGCCTCCGTCGCGTTCGAGGGCGAGGCCCGAGCGGATCCACTTGCTGGACTCGATGGCGACGGCGACGGCCCGGGAGGGCGTGCTCATCGTGTCGAGCAGGCGCTCCAGCTGGAAGAAGAGCAGGGCGTTGCCGTTGTTGCCGGTCTCGCCGACCACGGTGATCTCCTCGGCGAGCGGGAAGTCGAGCCGTTCGACGATCTTCTCGGTCATCGTGACGGACAGCTGCGGGGGCAGCAGGTAGGCGATCTCGTCGCGCTCCCAGCCGAGGTCGTCGAGGAGTTCGTCGGTCACCTCGGCGGCGAGTTCGGGGACGAGTTCCTCGATGGCCTTGTAGTCCTCGTTCGCGGGTGTGTCGGCGCGGTCGCGGTCGGCGGTGCCGTACCAGCGCAGCACCTGGCCGGGCTCGCGGTCGAGGCCGGCCAGCCGGGTCAGTACGGTGCGGACGATCGGGGCGTCGTCGTGCCCGGGCTCGGTGGTGAGGACGGCGGCGCCGGCGCCGTCGCCGAACAGGACGTAGTTGACGAGGAGTTCGGGCAGCAGGGTGCTCAGGTCGGCGCTCACGTCGTAGTGCTTGGCGATGACGTCGCCGCCGATGACGAGGGCGGTGCGGTGGCGGCCGGCGGCGAGCAGGGCCGTGGCCACGTCGAAGGTCTGCACGGCGCCCGAGCAGCCGGACTGGAGCTGGAAGGTGGGGATGCCGTCGATGCGGAGCCGGTCGGCGACGACGTTGACGGTGGCCGGCATCAGGGTGTCGGGGGTCGCGGAGCCGAGGACGACGACGTCGATGTCCTGCGCGGACATCCCGGCCCTGGCGAGCGCGGTCCCGGCGGCCGTCGTGGCGAGGTCGGCGAGGGACTCGCGGGGTTCGCCGGTGGCGAGGTCGAGGGCGAGATGGCGGGTGCGGGTGCCGATGAAGGTGTCGACCCACTGCCGCCAGAGCCGGTCCATGCCGAACCGTTCGGCCAGCGCCTCGGTGTCGACGGGGTGTCCGGGCAGGGCGGTCCCCGCGGACAGAACGCGCACCGTACGGTCCTGATGCAGGTCAACCACGTGGCGTCCTCCTCTCGTTCCGGTCGTTCCGGTTGCGGTTCCGGCTTCCGTCCGGACGCTAGGAGCGCGGTCTAAAGCAGCCCTAATCCTGTGCGGGCGGCGGGGCGTTGCTTTAGCGCGGCTTCAGCGGGGTCGTGGAGGGTGGGCGGGTGACAGTCACCCGCCCGGCGTCCGTGTCCGTGTCCGAGTCCGCACGTGCGCCCGTGCCCGCGCACCCGGACGCGGCGTCCTTCCGTGGCGCTCTGAGCCGTTTCGCGACGGGTGTGGTGGTGGTCACCGGGTTGGTCGGCGCGGAGGCGCGGCCGGCCGGGCTCACCGTGAACTCCTTCACATCGGTGTCGCTGGACCCGCCGCTGGTGTCGTTCTGCGCCGGCCGCACCAGCCGCACCTGGCCGGTGCTCCAGACGGCCGAGCGGATCTGTGTGAACATCCTCGGCGCGGCCCAGGAGGAGACCTCCCGCCGGCTCGCCCGCAGCGGACCGGACAAGTTCACCGGGGTGCCGTGGTCGCCCTCCCCCGCTGGCCAGCCGGTCCTGGACGGCACGATCGCCTGGCTGGAGTGCACGGTGGAGGCCCAGCACCCGGCGGGCGACCACCACATAGTGGTGGCACGGGTCCACGCACTCGGGACGACGGACGGCGACGGCCCGCTGCTGTTCTACCGGGGCGGCTACGGCCGCTTCACTCCGGCGTGAGGGCCGCTGAGCATGGACGGCCTCCGCGTCGCCGCCGTGGACCCCCGCCTGGTCATCGCCGAGTCCGCGGACAAACGCACGGTCGATCCCGGCGGGGTCGACGGAATCGTGGAAGAGGTGCTTCCGCCCCTGGCCCCGGTACGGGCTTGAGCCGTCGTACTGGCCCGGAGCAGCCGTAGGGACGTGGGCCGTCGGCCCGGCGCTCCGCGCCACCGGTTCCCGGCCCACCCGGAAACGACCGAGGGCCGGTCTCGGATTGCTCCGACCCGGCCCTGATCCACGACTCTCATGAGTCGGGACGACAGGATTTGAACCTGCGACCCCTTGACCCCCAGTCAAGTGCGCTACCAAGCTGCGCCACGTCCCGTTGCCCGTCTGACCTGGGGTTTCCCCTGACCGAACGCGCAGGGAAACAATACCGCACTCGGGTCGGTGGTCGCGCACCCCTTTCCGGCCGGGACGGCGCCCCGGCGCACCGACCGGGAAGGCGTACTGATCGCGCTTGACCTCGACTTTGGTTGAGGTTGCACGATCGGCACATGACGATCACCGAGGAATCCGGACGCGTCCACGGATACGCCGACCTGCCCCGTCTCATGGGGCTCATGACGGGCGACGAGAAGCACGGGCCCGCGGCCACGTCCACGCTCGACGTGCTGTGGGTGCTCTACGACCGGGTGCTCCGGGTCAGTCCCGAGCTGCGGGAGGACCCGGAGCGGGACCGGTTCCTGCTCTCGAAGGGCCACGGGCCGATGGCCTACTACGCGGTCCTCGCCGCGAAGGGCTTCCTGCCCGTGGACTGGCTGTCCCGCTTCGGCGCGTACGACTCGCCGCTCGGCCACCACCCGGACCGGATGCTCGTGCCGGGCGCCGAGATCGGCAGCGGCTCGCTCGGGCACGGACTGCCGATCGCCGTCGGCACCGCCCTGGGGCTGCGCGCCCAGGGGCTGCACGGGCCCCGGGTGTGGGCGCTGATCGGCGACGCCGAGCTGGACGAGGGCAGCAACCACGAGGCCGTCGCCTACGCCGGGCCCACGGGACTGGAGAACCTGCACACCGTCGTGGTCGACAACTCCTCCGCCAGCCACGCCCGCCCCGGCGGCATCGCGGCCCGGTTCGTGGCCGCCGGCTGGTCGGCGGCCACCGTCGACGGCCGCGACCACGAGGCGCTGTACGCCGCGTTCACCGCACCGCACCCGGGCCGGCCGCACGTGGTCGTCGCCCGCGTGGAGCCCAAGAACTCCTGACCGCGCCTCCCCCCCGGACGCCCCGCAAGCCCCGGGAAAGGTCTCCCGCACCAGCCTTCCGCAAGAAAGGGCCCCTCCCCATGGACACCATGCGCGACCGCCTCGCGCCCACCGTCTCCCGTCTCCTCGACGAGGACCCCCGGGTCGCGGTCGTCCTCGCCGAGATCGGCAAGGACGGCTTCGCCGAGACACTGCGCCGGCATCCCGACCGGGTGCTCAACGTCGGCATCCGCGAGCAGTTGCTCGTGGGCGTCGGCGCGGGGCTCGCCCTGACCGGGATGCGGCCCGTGCTGCACACCTTCGCGAGTTTCCTCGTCGAGCGGCCGTTCGAGCAGGTCAAGCTCGACCTCGGGCACCAGGGCGTGGGCGCGGTGCTGGTGAGCGCAGCCGCCTCCTACGACTGGCCCGCCGGCGGCTACACCCACATGGCCCCCGGCGACGTGGCCCTCCTGGACACCCTCGACGGCTGGACCGTCCACGTCCCCGGACACCCGGACGAGGCCGAGACGCTGCTGCGGCACGCGGTCGCCGCGGGCGACGACAAGGTCTACGTACGCCTGTCCACGCAGTCCAACGCCCAGGCTCGACCGGTGGACGGCCGGGGCTTCCTGCCCGTGCGCGAGGGCCGCTCCGGAGTGGTCGTCGCCGTGGGGCCCCTGCTCGAACCGGTGCTCGCCGCGACGGAGGGCCTGGACGTGACCGTGCTGTACGCGACGACGGTACGGCCCTTCGACGCGGCGGCGCTGCGCCGTGCCGCGGCGGCGGCCCGGACGGACGTCGTGCTGGTGGAGCCGTACCTGGCGGGCACGTCCGTCGGCGCGGCGAACGACGCCCTCGCCGACGTTCCCCACCGCGTCCTCGGTCTCGGCGTGGGCCGCGCCGAGCTGCGCCGCTACGGCACCGTGGACGAGCACACCGCCGCCCACGGCCTCGACGCCCGGTCCCTACGGGAGCGGATCTCCGGCTTCCTCGGCGGCGGCGCCACCGCCTGAGGGCGCGGGACGGCGGTCGCGACGGCGCGCGGAGGCCGGGGCGGTGAGCGAGGGCGAGGCAGGCCCGCGCCCGGCACCCGAGCCCTGCGCACTCCCCGCCCCCGCGACCCGCGCCGCCTCCACCGCGTCCGCCCGCACCAGCCCCCGTATCGCCGGGACCGCGAGCAGCGCGACGGGTACGACGAGGCTGATCGCGGCGGACGTCAGCAGCACGTGGTCCGCGCCCAGGGCGGAGGCGGCCGGGCCGGCGAGGGCCTGGCCGACGGGCATCATGGCCAGGGAGCCCGCCACGTCGTAGGCGTGCAGGCGGTTGAGCACGTCGGGCGGGACCTGGGTCTGGACGCTGGTCGCCCACATCACGCCCCAGAAGGACATCCCCGCGCCGGCCACGGCCGCCCCCGCCGCCATGGCGCCCACGCCGAGGCCCGCCCCGACGGCCGCCGGGAAGCAGACGAAGGCGAACAGCGCGAACGCGCCCGCCCGCAGCATCCGGCGGGGCCGGAGCCGCAGCGCCAGGAAGCCGCCGACGACGGTGCCCGCGCCGAGGGCGGAGTTGACCAGGCCGTAGGCGCGCGGACCGTGCTGCCGGACCACCTCCGTGGCCACCAGCGGGACGGTCGGCCCCCACACGGCGATCATGTAGAGGCACCAGACGGCGATCACGCCCCAGAGCCACTGCCTCGCCCGGAACTCCCGCCAGCCCTCGACCAGATCGGCCCGGAAGGTGCCCGACGTGGCCGTATCGTGGCCGACGGCACCGGACCCGGGCGCCGCCGGGGGCAACCTGAGCAGCAGCAGGCACAGGGCGCTGACGGCGTACGTCGCGGCGTGGGCGGCGAAGACCCCGCCGGGCGAGGCGAAGCCGACGAGAAGACCGGCGACCGCCGGGCCCGCGAGCTGGGCCGCCGACTCGGCGATGCGTATCGCCCCGTTGGCGCCCTGGATGTCGGCGGCGAGCCGGGGCACCGTGCTGGCCACGCCGGGCTGGAACACCGCGCCGGCCACGCCGTTGGCGAAGCCGATGACGCAGATCTCCCACAGCACCACATGACCGGAGGAGAAGAGCACCGCGGCCAGGGCCTGGGTGCCGAGCCGCACCAGATCGGCGCCGATCATCAGCTTGCGGGTGCTGAACCGGTCGGCGATCACCCCGCCGAAGACCACCAGGCCGGCGAAGGACGCCGCCGTGGAGGCCATGGCGAGGCCGACCGCGCCCGCGCCGTACCCGTGCTGGAGCAGGCCCGCCGCGAGGGCGACGGGCAGCATGGTGTCGCCGAGCCGGGCGACGGCCCGCGCGACGAAGAACAGCCCGAAGTCCCGCGACCAGACCGGTCGCCGCCGCGCGCCTCCCACACCGCCTGCGCCGCCCATGTCGTCCGGGTGCTCCGCCCCGGGCCCGGGCACCGCCCCGGACCCCCCGCCGGGGTCCTTCCCCGCCACGGACACGGACCCCGCTCCGGTCACGGCCCCCGCACCACCGGTCCCGGAGCCCGCTCCCGTCCCGGTCCCCGCCTCCGCTTCGCTCCCCACCCCTGCCTCAACTCCCGTCCCCGGCCGACGCGTCCTCGACCCGGGTCTCCGGATCCCGTGTCCCGAAGTCCCGGACCGCCCACTCCGAACTGTGGTCTGAACCACGTCCCGCGGCGCGCGCATTCCCGGGAATCACCGCGGATCATGCCACGGCCCGCGGACGGTGCCCGAGGGGTTTTTCAGGGCGCTGCGGGCAGGCCCAGCTCCGGATGCGCCTCCAGCAGCCGGGACGGGGCCGCCTGGCGCCACGAGTCGGCGAGGATGTCGCGCAGCTCGCCCTCGTCCTCCAGCGCGGCGAGACGGACCCGGACCCAGGCGAACTGCGCCTCGTGACCGGCGATCCAGAACTTCTCCGGCTCCGCCAGGACCAGTTCCTCGCGCTCCTCCTTCGGGCAGCGCACGGCTATGGAGGTCTCGTCCTCGGGCAGCGTGGCGAACATCTTGCCCGCGACCCGGAAGGTGGGCATGTTCCAGGCGGTCTTCTCCGCCGTGTCCGGCAGGGACAGGGCGACACGGCGTACGTCTTCTGCGTCCGGCATGCCCCGCACGCTAGCCCCTCCCACTGACAACGCCCGCCACGCCGACGCCCGCCACGGCGAAGCCGCGCGCCCCTACGCCGGCCCGTCCCGCCCCGTGCCTCCGCCGTCCCGCCCCGTGCCTACGCCGTCCCGCCCCGCGCCACCCCGCCCAGCGCGTCCAGCACCGGGCGGATCAGCGGATGCTCCTCCGCGCCCCGGCGCACCGCGGCGAACACCCGGCGCGTGGGGGCGATCCCGTCCACAGGGCGCACGACCACGCCTGTCAGGTCCATCCCGCGCAGCGCGGAGCGCGGGACAAGCGCCACGCCGACATCGGCGGAGGCGAGCGCCACCACCGCGCGGAAGTCGTCGGAGGAGTGTTCGAGGCGGGGCTGGAAGCCGGCGCTCTCGCAGGCCAGGACGACCACGTCATGGCAGGGGTTGCCGGGGTACGGGCCGATCCACGGGTCCTTCGCCAGCTCCGCGAGCGGCACCTCGGCGGCGCCGGCCATACGGTGGTCCACCGGAACGACGGCGTCGAAGGGCTCGGCGTAGAGCGGGACGTGGGTCAGGCGCGGGTCGTCGGCGGGCGGCGCGCCCCGGTACTCGACAGCGACGGCGACGTCGACCTGCCGGTCGAGCACCATCGGCAGGCTGGCGTCGCCCTCGGCGTCCTGGACGCGGATGCGGATGCCGGGGGCCGCGCGGGACAGCCGGGCCACCGCGGGGGCGACGACCTCGGCGATGCCGGTGGCGAAGGCGGCGACGGTGACCGTGCCGGCCTGCCCCGAGCCGTAGGCGGCGAGTTCGGCCTCGGCCCGCTCCAGCTGGGCGAGGACGACATGGGTGTGGGCAAGCAGGATCTCGCCGGCCGGGGTGAGCCGTACGCCCTTGGCGCCGCGCTCCACCAGGCGGTGCCCGGTCTCCTGCTCCAGGGCGGTGAGCTGCTGGGAGACCGCCGAGGGCGTGAGGTACAGCGCGGCGGCGGCAGCGGTCACCGTACGGTGGTCGGCCACCGCCCGGAGGATGTGCAGCCGCCGCGCTTCGATCATGTCAGCGATTATCGCAAGACTTCGGCCCCCGCCGGACCTGCGGCTCCCGGCCCGGAACCCGCCCGGCGCGGTCTCCGGTCGCCGGCCGGGCCCGCGGTCAGCCCTCCAGTTCCGCGCGGGCCGCGACGAACGCGTCCACCGCGCGGTTCACGTCGTCCGTCGAGTGGGCGGCGGACAGCTGGACGCGGATGCGGGCCTGGCCCTGCGGCACCACCGGGTAGGAGAAGCCGATCACGTACACGCCGCGCTCCAGCAGCAGTTCCGCCATCCGGCCGGCCTTGGCCGCGTCGCCGATCATCACCGGGGCGATGGCGTGGTCGCCGGGGAGGATGTCGAAGCCCTCCTCGGTCATCCGGGACCGGAACAGCGCGGTGTTCTCGGCCAGCCGCACCCGCAGGTCGTCGGCCGACTCCAGCAGGTCGAGGACCTTGAGGGAGGCGGCCGCGATCACCGGGGCGAGGGTGTTGGAGAACAGGTAGGGCCTCGAGCGCTGGCGCAGCAGGGCGACGATCTCGGCGCGGGCGGCGACGTAGCCGCCGGAGGCGCCGCCGAGGGCCTTGCCGAGGGTGCCGGTGATGATGTCGACGCGGTCCATGACGCCGTGCAGCTCGGGGGTGCCGCGGCCACCGGGCCCGACGAAGCCGACGGCGTGCGAGTCGTCCACCATGACCATCGCACCGTAGCGGTCGGCCAGGTCGCAGATCTCGTCCAGCGGGGCGACGTAGCCGTCCATGGAGAAGACGCCGTCGGTGACGACGAGCTTGCGGCGCGCGCCGCCCTCGTCGGCCTCCTTCAGCTGGCGCTCCAGGTCGGCCATGTCGCGGTTGGCGTAGCGGAAGCGGCGGGCTTTGGACAGGCGGATGCCGTCGATGATGGAGGCGTGGTTGAGGGCGTCGGAGATCACGGCGTCCTCGGGGCCGAGCAGGGTCTCGAAGACACCGCCGTTGGCGTCGAAGCAGGAGGAGTAGAGGATCGTGTCCTCCTGGCCGAGGAAGGCCGACAGGCGGGCCTCCAGCTCCTTGTGCACCTCCTGGGTGCCGCAGATGAAGCGCACGGAGGCCATGCCGTAGCCCCAGCGGTCCAGGGCGGCGTGGGCGGCGGCGATCACCTCGGGGTGGTCGGCCAGGCCCAGGTAGTTGTTGGCGCAGAAGTTGAGTACCTCGCCGGGGCGGCCGCCGGCGGTGACGGCGACGGTCGCGGACTGCGGGGTGCCGATGACGCGCTCGGGCTTGTGCAGTCCGGCCGCGCGGATCTCGTCGAGGGTGGCGCGCAGGTCGTCGCGCACGGAGTCGAACATGTGGATAGCTCCCGGGATGCTTGCGCTGGTGTGGGTCACGCGGTCCAGTCGAGGATGACCTTGCCGCCCTTGCCGCCGGCGGCGTCGGTGAAGGCCGCCTCGTAGTCGGCGTAGCCGTAGCGGCCGGTGATGACCGGCGCCAGATCGAGGCCGCCCTCCAGCAGCACCGACATGGCGTACCAGGTCTCGAACATCTCCCGGCCGTAGATGCCCTTGATGGTGATCATCGAGGTGACGATGCGGGCCCAGTCGACGGCGAACTCCTCGGCGGGCAGGCCGAGTACGGCGATGCGGCCGCCGTGCGTCATGTTGGCGATCATGTCGCGCATGGCCTCGGGGCGGCCGGACATCTCCAGGCCGACGTCGAAGCCCTCGCGCAGGCCGAGCGCCTGCTGACCGTCGGCGATGGTGGTCGTGGTGACGTCGAGGGCGAGGCTGACGCCGATCTTGCGGGCGAGTTCCAGCCGCTCCTCGCTGACGTCGGTGATCACGACGTTGCGGGCGCCCGCGTGCCGGGCCACCGCCGCCGCCATCAGGCCGATCGGGCCGGCGCCGGTGATCAGCACGTCCTCGCCGACCAGCGGGAAGGACAGCGCGGTGTGCACGGCGTTGCCGAACGGGTCGAAGATCGCGGCGATGTCGAGGTCGACGGGGACACGGTGCACCCACACGTTGCCTGCCGGCAGGGCGACGTACTCGGCGAAGGCGCCGTCGCGGCCCACGCCGAGGCCGACGGTGGAGCGGCACAGGTGGCGGCGGCCGGCCAGGCAGTTGCGGCACTTGCCGCACACCAGATGGCCCTCGCCGCCGACCCGGTCGCCGATCTTGATCTCGGTGACGTCGCGGCCGGTGGCGACGACCTCGCCGACGAACTCGTGACCGATCACCAGCGGGGTCTCGATGGCCTGCTGCGCCCAGCCGTCCCAGGCCCGGATGTGCAGGTCGGTGCCGCAGATGCCGGTCCGCAGGACCTTGATCAGCACATCACCGGGCCCGACGGCGGGCTCGGGCACGTCCGCGAGCCACAGCCCGGGTTCCGCCTTCTCCTTGACCAGCGCCTTCAACGCTACGGCTCCTGTACGTCGGGCCCCGGGTCCAGGCATGCCGAACGGGCCCGCATCCGGGGTGAGGGGTGGATTCGATCTGCAATCTGCCGTACGGCGGCGCGCTGGTCCATCGAGACTTTCTTAAGCGCGGCCACAGCTTTGCTTCACGCCGCCCGACTGGAGTCACGGCGGTCCGGTCCGGGCTCACGGCGGCCCCGGGCCGAAGGAGCGGCGGCCCCGGACCGGAGGCCGGGCGGCCTCAGCGGCGCAGCCCCTCCGGTCCCGGCCGTTCCAGCCGCGGGACGAGTTCCGCGGCGGCGGACTTGATGGCGTCCAGGCCCTCGCGTCCCCACGGCCGCGGCTCCATCGCGACGACGCACACCGTGCCCAGCACGGTCCGCGCGCTGTCGATGAGCGGGGCGCCGAGGTAGGAGCGGATGCCGTACTCGTCCACGACGGGGTTGCCCGCGAAGCGCGGGTAGTCGCGGACGTCCTCCAGCACGAGTGCCTTGCGCCGGACCATGACGTGCGGGCAGAAGCCGTGGCCGCGCTCCAGGCTGCGGCCCACCTCGCGCCGGACCCGCTCGGCGCCGGCGCCGGCCGGCGCGGCGGCGCTGTCGACGTTCAGGACGGTGCGCTCGGGCCGGTGCAGTCCGGCGAAGAACTGCCGCTCCTCGTCCGGGAGGTTGACCATCGCGTACGGGGCCCCGGTCAGCTCGGCGAGGTGGTCCGCGAAGGCGTCGAGGGCCGGTTCGGGACGCTGCCCGAGGCCCAGTTCGCGCAGACGTGCGGCGCGGGCGGGGGCCTCCTTGTCCTCGGGGGTGAGCAGCAGGCGACCGGCCGGGCGCGGCGGGTCGTAGCTCATGGCCGGGCTCCGGCGCTGTGCGGGTGTGTCATGTACGGGCTCCGTGGCGGGGTGCGGGGTTCACATCGGGGCGGCGGGCGGGTCGCGGGGCGGGCGGTCACATGTGGGCGCCGTGGGTCGGTGCGGGGGCGGGGGTCTGGGCGAGGAGGTGCCGTACCAGGGTCAGCAGGGTCTGGACGCCCGAGCTGGAGATCCGGGCGTCGCAGCGCACCACGGGGATGTCCGGGGCGAGGTCGAGGGCGGCGCGGACCTCCTCGGGGTCGTAGCGGTGGGCGCCGTCGAACTCGTTGACGGCGATGATGAAGGAGAGCCCGCGCTGTTCGAAGAAGTCGACGGCGGCGAAGCACTCCACGAGACGGCGGGTGTCGGCGAGGATCACCGCGCCGAGGGCTCCCTCGGACAGTTCGTCCCACATGAACCAGAACCGCTCCTGACCGGGCGTGCCGAACAGGTAGAGCACGTGGCGCGGGTCGAGGGTGATGCGGCCGAAGTCCATGGCGACGGTCGTCTCGACCTTGTTCTCGACGCCGTCGAGGTTGTCCGTGTCCGCGCCGGCCGTGGTGAGCAGCTCCTCGGTGCTGAGCGG
This sequence comes from Streptomyces sp. NPDC093260, assembly GCF_040683715.1. Lineage (NCBI taxonomy): Bacteria > Bacillati > Actinomycetota > Actinomycetes > Kitasatosporales > Streptomycetaceae > Streptomyces > Streptomyces sp. NPDC093260. Next base: position 18,250 of record NZ_JBFBEK010000012.1, on the reverse strand, counting down.
CGCGATCTCGCTCACGGCGCCGACGAAGGTGGTCTTGCCCACGCCGAACCCGCCGGCCACGAGGATCTTCAGCGCGGTCGGGAAGGGGTCGGAGCGGCCCTGGTGGTCGGGGCCGCCGGCGTGGTCAGAGCTGTCGTCGTAGTCCATCGAGCACTGCCTCCAGAAGGGCCCGGTCGGTGGGGTGGTGGTGGAACTCGGGGGGCTTGGTGGTCAGCGCGCCGCAGTCGACGAGGTCGGACAGCAGCACCTTGGCCACCGCCGCGGGCAGTCTCAGCTGGGCGGCGACCTCGGCCACCGAGACCGGCGCGAGGCACAGGTCGAGTGCCTGGCCGTGCTCGGGGCCGAGATACCCGAGGGGGGTGACGCCGGTGGCCATCACCTGCGACATGAGGTCGAGTGCGACGGTGGGCCGGGTGCGGCCGTTGCTGACCGTGAAGGGGCGCACCAGCCGTCCGGCCGCGTCGTCGAGCCAGGGCCCGTCGCCGGCCGCCGCCGCGCTCAAGGCCGCAGCGCCGGATGGTCGGCGGTGTGCTGGCGGGGCGCGGTCACGAGGTAGGGGCGGACGCTCTTGACCAGCATCGCCATCTCGTAGCCGAGCACGGCGGCGTCGGCCTCGCGGCCGGCGAGCACGGCGAGACAGGTGCCGGAGCCGGCGGTGGTGACGAACAGCAGGGTCGAGTCGAGTTCGACGACGACCTGCCGTACGTCGCCGCCGTCGCCGAAGCGGACGCCGGCGCTGCGGCCGAGGGAGTACAGCCCGGAGGCCAGGGCCGCCATGTGGTCGGCGCTGTCGGCATCGAGGCCGTGCACGGACTTGACCAGCCCGTCGCAGGACAGCAGGACCGCGCTGGTGGTGTGCGGAACGCGCTGGACGAGGCCGCTCATCAGCCAGTCGAGGTCGGAAGCATGGCCGGTCGGCGCATCGCTCGCCATGGTGGATCGACTCCTTGGGGTACGAAGGTCTGCGGGAGCGCAAGTGGGGGTGGGGTCGGGTGCGGGGGTCGGGGTGGTCATCCGGCGGACGCGCTCCCGTCGTGCCGGGGGGCGGGATCCGGTGCGGGCGTCTCGTGGGGGGCGTCGGACGCGCTCGGCGGGTACGGGTCCGGCCGGTCGGGCTCACGGCGGCGCTCGGCGGCCTCGGCGAGTCCGATCCCGCGCTGGAAGGCGGCCATCAGACCGGGGTCGTGGCCGGGGGTGTGCTCGCTGTCCTGGCGGGGCGCGGGGCCGCCGCGCAGTTGCGGGACGATGTGCTCCTGGGCGCGGCGGCGGGGCAGTCGGGGCCGCTCCATGGTGCCGCGCACGACGCCGGTGCGGGGGGTGGGCATGACGCCCTCGTGCGCGGCGACGGCGGCCCGGTCGCCGGGCCGGATTCCGGGCGCCGCCTCCGCCGGGTTGGCCCGCCCCTCGCGGTCGCCGCGCCGGGGCAGCGGCGCGGGACCGCCGCCGGGCCGGGTGGCGTCCGGGGTGCGTACGTCCGTCCCGGGAACGCTGTCCGGGAGGCGTACGTCCGTTCCCGCCGCGCTGCCGGCGGGGGCGGCGGCGTGCGCTCCCGCGCCGGGACGGCCGGTGCCTTCCGTGGCCGCCCGCTCGAAGGCACCGAAGTCACCGGCCGGTACCGAAGCGGACGCCGGGCCGGCGGAGACCGACAGGCCGGACAGGGGAGCGGGGCCGGACGGGGCGGCCGGGCCGGGCACGGTCGCCGGACCGGACGAAGCGGCGGGGCCGGACGGCGGCGCCGGGTCGGACCGGGTCACGGACCCGGGCGGGGTGACGAGGCTGAACTGCCCGGAGGAGTCGGCCGTGCCGAAGGGCACCGGCACCGGCTCCGGCTCCGTCGTTTCGACGGCGTGGGCCGGTTCGGGCGCACGGGGCGCTTCAGCGGCCCTCGGCACTTCGGTCGACTGCGGCGCCTCGGTCGTCCGCGGCCCCTCGGACGCGCCGGGCGGCCGTTGCCCGGCCGCACCCGCCGTGCCCGCCGCAGCAAGCGCCTGCGTGGGCCTGCGCGCCTGCGCGACTCCCCCGGCGCTCTCGGGGAGCGCCGCCGGTTCGGCCCCCAGCAGTGCCTGCGGCACCACGAGGACGGCCTGGACGCCGCCGTAGATGTTGGTCTGGAGGCGGACGGTGATGCCGTGGCGGCGGGCGAGCTGGGAGACCACGAACAGGCCGATCCGGCCGTCGGCGAGCAGGCTGGCGACGTTGACCTGGTCCGGGTCGGCGAGCAGCGCGTTCATCCGGACCTGCTCGCCGACCGGCATGCCGAGGCCCCGGTCCTCGACCTCGACGGCGAGCCCGGAGGTGACGAGGCCCGCGCGCAGCAGGACCTGGGTGTGCGGAGCGGAGAACACGGTGGCGTTCTCGACGAGTTCGGCCAGCAGGTGGATGACGTCGGCGACGGCGTGTCCGCGCAGCCGCCCGTCGACCGGCGGGACGAGTTTGACGCGGGAGTACTGCTCGACCTCGGCGATGGCGGAGCGCAGCACCTCGGTCATGGGGACCGGGTTGCTCCACTGGCGGCGGGAGACGGCGCCGCCGAGGACGGCGAGGTTCTCGGCGTGGCGGCGGATGCGGGTGGCGAGGTGGTCGACGTGGAAGAGGCCCTTGAGCAGGTCGGGGTCCTCGATCTCGTTCTCCAGCTCGTCCAGGATGGAGATCTCCCGGTGCACCAGGGACTGGAGCCGCCGGGCGAGGTTGACGAAGACCTCGAGTTTCTGTTCGCTGCCGGCCTGGCTGGAGAGCTGGGCGGCCTGGACGACGGCGGCGACGGCCCCGTCGTGGGCGCGGGACAGGTCGGCGGCGAGGAGTTCGAACTCGTCGGCGTCGTCGGGCGGTCCGCCGCGCGACCTGCGCTGGGGCGCGGCCTCGCCGTGCCGCAGGGCGTCGACGAGGGTGTGCAGTTCGGCCTCGCGGCGCGTGGTGGCGTCGCGCAGCGCGTCGAGCCGTACGTGCACGGACCGGGCGGCGCGGCCGGCGGCGACCGCGGCGATGACGATGCCGGCGAAGGCCACCGACGAGGCCCCGGCGAGGACCGCGTAGAGGGCGGGTCCGGTGCGCGCCCCGGTGGACCGCACGGTGAAGAGCACGGCGGCGACTCCGCAGAGGGCGACCGCGGTGGGCGGCAGCACGGCGAGGCGCAGCAGCTGGGGCCGCAGCCGGGGTTCGGGCAGCGAGGGGGCGGTGCGGGCCACCGGCCGTCCGTGCCGTCCGCCCTCACGGCGGTCTGCGCGGGCGGCCGGGGGGCGGAGGTGAGACATCTGTTCCTCGTACGGGTCCGTCGGGCCGGTGTGCTCGTGCGGGGGGGCGCGAGCGGGCGTGCGCCATCGCTGTGCCGGGCCGACCGGACCGCAGGCGATGCGGCGCTACGTCGTCCGACGGACACTCACGGTAGTCACCAACCCGTCATGTGCGGCGGGCAGTTGCCAAAATCCCCCGGGAAGCGCCCCGCTCTGGTATGAGACGTCGTACGACAGACCGATAACGTGCCGGACCCCACAGGGGTTACGGGCGCACCGCGGAACGGCCCTCCGGCGCGGCCCACATCACGGGCGCCGAGCATCCTCGCTCCGAATTTCCCGCGGCTGGTCCAGTCCGAGCCCCCGGCCGCTGTGCAGGAGCATGACCGCCCTGACCGAGAATTGGTCTAGTCCCTTTTTGGTCCAGACCATTGACCTGCCCGGTGTGCGAGCGCACCATCCCATACGGCTCAACCCCTTCCTCGCGTACGGGAACTGACCTTCCCCCACCTCTCACACCGGGACTGACATGAGACTCATGCGTTCCTTCCGCGCGGCGCTCACCGCGGCCGTCACCACGGCGGCCTCGGTGGGCCTCGCGCTCTCGGCCACCGGCAGCGCCCAGGCGGCGACCCCGCTGCCCGCCCACGTCTTCGCCCCCTACTTCGAGGCCTGGACCGGCGAGAGCCCGGCCGCGCTGGCCGCCCAGTCCGGCGCCAAGCACCTGACGATGGCCTTCCTCCAGACCGCCTCGAAGGGCTCGTGCACGCCGTACTGGAACGGCGACACCGGCATGCCGATCGCCGCGTCCACCTTCGGCGGCGACATCAAGACCATCCAGGCCGACGGCGGCGACGTCATCCCCTCGTTCGGCGGCTACACGGCCGACACCACCGGCACCGAGATCGCCGACAGCTGCACCGACGTCCAGCAGATCGCCGCCGCGTACGAGAAGGTCATCACGACCTACGACATCTCGCGGCTCGACATGGACATCGAGGTCGACTCGCTGGACAACACCGCGGGCATCGACCGCCGCAACAAGGCCATCAAGCTGGTCCAGGACTGGGCGGCGGCCAACGGGCGCACCGTGCAGTTCTCGTACACCCTGCCGACGACCACGCACGGCCTGGCCGACAACGGCGAGGCGCTGCTGCGCAACGCCGTCAGCAACGGCACCCGGATCGACGTCGTGAACCTGATGACGTTCGACTACTACGACAACCAGTCCCACGACATGGCGAAGGACACCCAGACCGCCGCGCAGGGCCTGGTCGACACGCTCGCCGAGCTGTACCCGAACAAGACCCCGGCGCAGCTGTGGAACATGGTCGGCGTCACCGAGATGCCCGGCGTCGACGACTTCGGCCCGGCCGAGACCTTCACCCTGGCCAACGCCACCACGGTGTACAACTGGGCGGTCTCCAAGGGCATCAACACCCTGTCCTTCTGGGCGCTGCAACGGGACAACGGCAGTTGCGCGGGCGGCGCCGCCGCGGACAACTGCTCGGGCATCCAGCAGAACACCTGGGACTTCACCCACATCTTCGCGCCGTTCACCGGCGGCGGCAGCACCCAGCCGGGCAACGACTTCTCCGTCTCGCTCGGTTCCGCCTCCGGCACGGTGACGGCCGGCCAGTCCGCGACCACCTCGGTGAAGACCGCGGTGACCTCGGGCCAGGCGCAGACGGTGAAGTTCGGCGTGAGCGGGGCCCCGGCGGGTGTGACCGCCTCCGTGAGCCCCTCCTCGGTCTCGGCGGGCGGCTCCGCGACGCTCACCGTGGCCACCACCTCGGCCGCCGCCTCGGGCACCTACACCCTCACGGTCACCGGCTCCAGCGCCTCCGGCAGCCACTCGGCGACGTACACCCTGACCGTCACCGGCGGCAGCGGCCACCAGTGCACCGCCGCGCCGTGGGACAGGAGCGCCGTCTACACCGGCGGCCAGACGGTCTCGTACAAGGGCCACAACTGGAAGGCCAAGTGGTGGACGACGGGCGAGGAACCCGGCACCACGGGTGAGTGGGGTGTCTGGCAGGACCTCGGCGCCTGCTGACCCGACGACCCTCCTCCCCGGGCCTGACCCCCACACGGCCCGCCTGCGGCCCGGACCGCGCCTCGCCCGGCGCGCCCTCCGGGCCGCTCGGCCCTGCACCGGGGGCCCGCCTCGACGGAGCGGTTCGCAGGAGGAGTGCGGCCCGCCACGCCGTTTCCGTCCGCCCCCTCCCGTTCGTTCAGGGCTACGCCTCCTGCCGTACGCCGAGGACGTCCAGCAGCGCGCGGGTGGCCGGGCTCGGGTTGAAGCGGCTCCAGGCCAGGTACTCGATCCGCCGCGGGCCGTCGACCACCGGGACGAGCGCCAGCTCCCCACTGGCCTCGGCCAGCGGGCGGGCGAACGCCGACGGCAGCAGCGCGACGCCGAGCCCGCGCGCGATCAGCCCGGTCATCAGCTCGATGACACCCGCCTCGTAGGCGACGTCACGGGCCAGTCCGGCGGCGGCGAACGCCCGGTCGGACTGGGCTCGGGCGGGTGTGCCGCCCACGAAGTCCACGAACGTCTCCCCGGCGATCTCCCGCAGCGTGACCCGGCCGGCGCCCGCGAGCCGGTGTCCGGCCGGCACCACCAGGACGTGCCGGTCGCGGTCGAGCACGAGCGTCCGCACACCGGAGGGGGGCTCGTCCTCGGGCAGGCCGAGGAAGGCGATGTCGAGGTCGCCGTCGCGGATCGCCGCGACCAGCCGGTCGCTGCGTTCGGAGCGCAGGACGACCCGGACGTCCGGGTGCCGGGCCCGGTATCTCCGCAACAGCTCGGGGACGTCGACGGCGGCCGTCGTCACGATCACGCCGACCGCCAGCCGGCCGCGCACCACGCCCGCCGCCGCGGCGGCGTCCACGGCCGCGCGGTCGGCCGCGGCCAGGCACTCCCGCGCGCCGGCGAGGAACGCCTCCCCGGCGCTGGTCGGCTCGACCCGGCGGCTGGAGCGGGCGAACAGCTTCACCCCCAGCTCCCGTTCGAGCCCGGCGATGCGGTGACTGAGCGAGGACTGCACCACGGAACAGCGCTCGGCGGCGCGGGTGAAGTTGCGGGTCTCGGCGAGGGCGACGACGTAGCGCATCTGCTGGAGGTCCATCCGGCCATCGTGCTCGTTCATCGCTGCCATGAAAAGCATGCTTTGGATTCATGGCCGGCCGGGCCGAGACTCGGGGGCATGCACACCTCGACCGAACGGTCGCCGGGCCCGCCGCGGACCTCCTCCGCACACCGGGCGGCGACCGTGGCCCTGACCGCCCTCGCCCCGGCCTCCTGGGGCACCACCTACGCGGTGACCACGCAGCTCCTGCCGCCCGGCCACCCGCTGTTCGCGTCGCTGACGCGGGCCCTGCCCGCCGGGCTGGCCGCCCTCGCGCTCACCCGCGTCCTGCCGCGCGGCGACTGGTGGTGGAAGGCCGCCGTCCTCGGCGCGCTCAACATCGGCGCGTTCTTCCCGCTGCTGTTCCTCGCCGCCGAACGCCTCCCCGGCGGTGTCGCGGCCACGCTCGGCGCGGCCCAGCCGCTGCTGGTGGCCGCGGTGGCCGTCGCCGTGCTGCACGACCGGCCGACGCTGTGGCGGCTGGCCTGGGGGGTGATCGGCGTGGCGGGCGTCGGGCTCGTCGTGCTCGGGCCGGGCGCCCGGCTGGACGTCCCCGGGGTCCTCGCCGGCCTCGGCGGGACGGCGACCATGGCCGTCGGGGTCGTCCTCACCAAGCGCTGGGGCCGCCCGGCGGGGGTCGGCCCGATGGCGCTGGCCGGGTGGCAACTGACCGCGGGCGGGCTGCTGTTGCTCCCGGTCACCCTGACCGTCGAGGGCGTGCCGCGGGACATCGACGCCGGGGCGGTGGGCGGCTATCTGTGGCTCGGCGGCGTGGGCGGTCTGATCGCGTACACGCTGTGGTTCCACGGGATCGGGAAGCTGCCCGTCGGCGCCTCGGCGCCGCTGGTGCTGCTGTCGCCGCTGGTCGCGGCGGTCGTCGGGGGCGCGCTCGGCGAGTTGCTGAGCCTGGTCCAGAGCCTCGGCTTCACCCTCGCCCTGGCCGCGCTGCTCGCCGCGCAGCTCACACCTGCGCCCCGGTCCGCCCGCCGCGCGCCTGTGCAGCCGCCCCCGGCGCCACACCCACGAGCGGACGACACACGCGCACACGCGCCGCGGGAGGACGCGGCACGCGAAGAGACCGTACGAGAAGGACACCTGTGATGCAGCCCGCCACGCGGACGGACACCGCCCTCGGGGCGGCGACCGCCCGCACGGAAGAACCGGAGGAACCGGAAGGAACCGGAAGACCTGACCGTCGCCGTGCTCGGCGCCACCGGCACGGCCGGCGGCCGGGTGAGCGCGGAGGCCGCCGCGCGAGGGCACCGGGTGCTCGCGCTGTCCCGCGGACCGGCGCGCGAGAGCCCGGCCGTGACGCCGCTCGCGGCCGACCTGAACGATCCCCGGACCGTACACCGCGCGCACGCGGGCTCCGCGGCGTACGGCGCCGCGGACGCCGTGGTGACGGACGTCCGGACGCAGCCGGTGGACCCGGAGTTCCTGGTCGGCGCGACCCGTACGGTGCTGGACGCGGCCGCGCGGCTCGGCGTCCGCGTCCTGGTGGTCGGCGGCGCCGGAGCGTTGCGCAGCCCCGGCGCCCCCGGGCTGCTGGGCGCTGAGGACCGCAGCGCGTACCGGCCGCGACACGCCCGGTGGCCCTCGCCGGAACCGCCCGGTTGCGGGCCTGCCGGACCCACCCCGACGCGGACCGGCTCTGTCTGCGCCCGCCGGCCCTGCTGGAACCCGGCGAGCGCACCGGCCGCTGTCGGCGCGGCACCGACACCCTGCTCGCCGCCGCCGACGGCCGGTCGTCGATCAGCGTGGAGGACCTGGCGGTCGCCGTGCTGGACGAGGCCGAGGACCCGGGCCGCGAACGCCTCGTCACGGTCGTCCACGCCGCCGGGGGCCCGCGCCGGTCGCGGAATCCTCCTGGGGAGCCGGTCGCGGAACCCCGCTGGGGTCTTTCGGCTGGATCAGGCCGGATCAGGGAGCGGGATCCGGTGAGGGGGGCGCCTCCCACGCCGTCCAGGCAGTGGGGGAGCCTCGCGAGGCGGAGGAGGGCGGCATGGCGGAGCCATGGCGACCGACGGCGACGCGGCGTGGGGGTCCCCTGCTCGAAGAGCATGGGGGAACGGTGCCGGGGCCCGCGAGCCCGGCATGATCCGAACGAGAGGACCTAGGGAAGCGGAACCGCGGCGCCCGTGACCTCGATGCCGCTCGACGGGTCGGCCGGCACGCCCACCGTGAGGAGGCTCGGACGCCCCATGTCCACGCCCTGGTGCAGGGTGAGGACGGCGGGCGGGGCGATCAGCCCCAGTTCGCGCAGATAGCCGCCGAAGGCGGCCGCCGCCGCGCCGGTGGCCGGGTCCTCGACCACGCCGCCGGGCGGGAAGGGGTTGCGGACGTGGAAGACGGTGTCCGACTCACGCTGGACCAGCGCGACGGTGGTCCAGTCCCGGCGGGCCATCAGGGCGTCGAGGGCGGCCATGTCGTAGTCGAGGCCGGCCAGGCGCTCACGGCTGCCGGCCGCGACGACCGGGTGCCGGGCGCCGCCGTAGGCGACGCGGGGCGGCAGCGCGGGGTCGAGGTCGGCGGCGGACCAGCGCAGCGCGGCGAGGAGTTCGGCGAGATCGGCCTCGGCCAGCTCCTCCGTGCGCGGCGGCACGCTCACCAGGGTGGCGGTGACCGACCCGTCCGGCTGCGCCGAGGTGGTCACCGTGACCTGACCGGCCCGGGTGTGGAGCAGCAGCTCGCCGACGCCGTGCCGACGGGCGTGGGCGACGGCGGTGGCGATGGTGGCGTGACCGCAGAACGGCACTTCGGCCTTCGGGCTGAAGTAGCGGATGTCGAGCGCCCCGTCCGGGCGGGGCACGGCGAAGGCGGTCTCGGAGTAGCCGACCTCCGCCGCGACGGCGCCCATGGCGGCCTCGTCGAGACCGGTGGCGTCCAGCACCACACCCGCCGGATTGCCGCCCTGGGGGTCGGTGCTGAAGGCCACGTAGCGCAGGATGTCCATGATCCGAACGTAGCCGCCGCGCGCCGGGAGCGCCAAGGGATACGGACGATCAGCACGGGCAACCCCCGTGCACCGCTCGTAGGTTCGCGGATTGCGGCGAGCCGGGGTCAGTCCTCGGCGACCAGGTCGAGGCCGCGGGTCGTCTTCAGGGCCAGGTGCGGGGCCGGCCACTCGCGGGCGAGGCTCTCGGAGACGTCCCGCCACCACGGGTGGGCGGGGATCTCGCCGGCCGGTTCGAACGGCAGGCCCGGGACCGGGCAGGCCACCGCCTGGCCGACCGCCTCGCCGGCGGCCAGCGTCCACTCCCCCGGCTCCGCCCAGGCGTGCGGGGCCAGGTTGAAGGTGGCCCAGTGGATCGGCAGCAGCACACCGTGCGGCGCACCCCCCTGGAGATCGAGATGGGCGCGCACGCCCTCCTCGGGGGTCATGTGGATGTCGGGCCAGAACTCCGAGTAGGCGCCGATCTGGATCATCGTGGCGTCGAACGGGCCGTGCTCGGCGCCGATGTCCATGAAGCCCTCGAAGTAGCCGGTGTCGCCGCTGTGGTAGACGCGGTGCTCCTCGCCCACCACCACCCAGGACGCCCACAGGGTGTGCTGGGTGTTCCGCAGACCGCGGCCGCAGAAGTGGCGCGCCGGGGTGGCGGTCAGGGTGAGGCCGCCGACCTTCGTGGCCTCGTGCCAGTCCAGCTCGCGCAGCCGGTCGGCGGAGACCCCCCACCGCTCCAGGTGGGCGCCGACGCCGAGCGGTACGGCGAAGAGGGTGTCCGTGCCCGCCAGCGCCTTGATCGTGGGCATGTCCAGGTGGTCGTAGTGGTCGTGCGAGATGACGACCACGTCGACCGGGCCGAGCGCGGCCAGTGGCAGCGGTGCCGGATGCAGCCGCGCGGGACCGGCGAACGGGAACGGGGAGCAGCGCTCGCCCCACACCGGGTCGAAGAGCACCCGCTGCCCGTCGATCTCCGCGAGCACGCTGGAGTGGCCCAGCCAGGTCAGCCGCAGGCCGGTGGCCGCGGGGCGGGCCAGGTCGGCGTAGGTGGTCGGGTGGACCGGCACCGTGCCCTGCGGGGAGCGGCGGGGGCGCTGCTCCTTGTCGAGGTACAGCCTGGCGAAGTCGAGCATCGAGCCGGAGGGCCGGGTGCGCGCGGGGCCTCCGGGGTTCTGGAAGACGCCGTCCTTGAAGTGGGGCGAGCGGCGGATACGCGCCATGCGCGCTCCGTCGGGGTCCGCGCCGAAGGCCTCGGGGCGCAGTGCGCGCAGCCCGGAGCTCGAGAGACGGAAGCCGGACACGGTACCTCCAGTGGGGTCGGTCAGATCTCCATTATGAAGGGAGCCCGCGACAACCGGACTCCGCCTCCGGTTCGTGCGCTGCCGCCCGGGCCCGCCCCTCCCGTGCGGGGGTTGCACCGCGGGACGGCAATTCGATTGCCTCACGGGCAACACCCGTTAGGGTGACGGCGTGGCGAGATTGCGGTTGAGCGTGGCTGAGCGGCGCGAGGAGTTGCTGCGGGCCGCCATCGAGCAGATCGAGGCCCGGGGCGTTTCGGCGGTGCGGATCTCCGACGTGGCGTCGGTGCTCGGCGTGAGCAACGCGCTGGTCCTCTACCACTTCTCCACCAAGGAGAAGCTGGTCGCCGCCGCGTTCGCGCACGCCGCCGAGGACGACCTCACGCACCTGCGCAAGCTGCTCGGCCGGCGCACCACGGCGCTGCGCCGGCTGCGGGCCGCCGTGCGCTGGTACGCGCCCACCGGTACGGCCAAGGGCTGGCGGCTGTGGATCGAGGGGTGGTCGGCCGCGCTGCGCGAGCCGGCGCTGCGCGAGGTGGCGCGGGACCTCGACCGGGAGTGGAAGGCGGCCCTGACCGAGGTCCTGGCCGAGGGGGTGGCGGCGGGCGAGTTCTGCTGCCCGGACCCGGCCGGCACCGCGCTGCGGCTGACCGCGCTCCTGGACGGGCTCGCCGTCCAGCTGACCTCGTACGGCGGCACGGTCGCCCGGGCCCGCGCCCAGGAGTGGGTGGACGACGCCCTGCTCCGGGAACTCGGCCTGGACCGCGGGGCCCTGACCACGACGCGGTGAGCGACGTACGGGGCGGGGGCGCGGACCCTGCCTGCGGCCACGGCCCGCCGGCGGTACCCGGAGCGGGCGGAGGACCCGACGGCCGCAGCGCGGCGAACGCCCCCGGAGCGGGCGGCGGATCCGGCGACCACACCCGGAGCCGGGCGGGGGATCCGACGGCCGCAGCGCGGCGGCGACGACACGGAGAAGGGGCTCGCGGGACCCCCGTCCGGGTCCCGCAAGCCCCTCCGCCTCACTGACGCTGCGTCAGGCCACTGCGGCGATACGCGACTTGATGTCGTCCGGCGACAGCGTGCCCTTCGCCGTCACGTGGTCGCCCGAGGACTCGCCGCGCAGGCGGCGGCCGATCCACGGGACCAGGTACTCGCGCGCCCAGTGGACGTCGTCTCGGCGGACCTCCAGGGTGCCGCGGGGCGGCAGCGGCGGCCAGGACTGCTCCGGGTCCGCCGGGATCTCCAGGCCGAGGACCTGCCCGGCGCGCAGCGCCACACGCGTGTGCCCCTCGGGCGAGAGGTGCAGGCGGTCGTGGTCCCAGGCGCGGCGGTCCTGGACGGCCCGCAGGGACCACAGGTCAAGCACCGGGCAGCCGTAGCGGTCGGCGACGGCCCGCACATGCCCGTTGTACGTCGCGATCTTGCCGCGCAGATGCTTGAGCAGGGGCACCCCGCGGGTGTCGAAGCCGGTGGTCACCATGACGGTGCCGGCCACGGCGGCGAGTCGGGCCACCGCCTTCTCGAACCGTTCGGCCACGTCGTCCGGGTCGGTGCCGGGCCGGATGATGTCGTTGCCGCCCGCGCAGAACGTGACGAGGTCGGGGGCGAGTTCCACGGCCCGGGGCACCTGGTCCGCCACGATCTGGTCGAGCAGCTTCCCCCGTACGGCGAGGTTCGTGTACCGGAAGTCGCCCTCGGGACGGCGGTCCGCGAGCAGGACGGCGAACCGGTCGGCCCAGCCGACGAACGCCCCGTCGGGGCCGGGGTCGCCGACGCCCTCGGTGAAGCTGTCCCCCACCGCCACGTACGACCCGATCACTGCTGTGCTGTCACTCTTCGAATCGTCTGCCACGTCGGCCCATGATTCACCTTGGAATGTGACTTACGCGACCGTAGGAAGGGGTTGACGGTCGGTGAGATAAGCCACTTCAACTTCCTGGATCATCCGGGAATACACGGTGCCGGGCGGTGACGGGGCAGGTGGGGCGCGTGGCCGTCGGCACGCCGTTGCCCCGGGAAGCCATGTCGTATCGTCGTAGCGCGCCCGCCGACGAGCCGTGGAGCGGGGCCGACAGGGAGGAGTTCCCGTGACGCAGCAGGTCCCGTCGACCGAGCCCGAGCTGGCCGGAGTGCGCAACTTCCGCGATGTGGGCGGGCTGCCCACGACGGACGGACGACGGGTGCGGCACGGGGTGCTGTTCCGCAGCGGGCATCTCGCGCACGCCACCGCGAAGGACACGGTGTTCCTCGCCTCGCTGGGGCTGCACACCGTCTTCGACTTCCGCAACGCGGCCGACCGCAGGCTGGAGGGCCCGGACGTCGAGCTGCCCGGCGTGCGCAACGTCAACCTGCCGCTGAGCGACCCGGCCGACGGCGCGGAGTTCTGGAAGATGGTCCGCGACGGCGATCTGGACCAGCTGCGGTCGATCCTGGCCGACGGCAAGGGCGAGGCCCGGATGATCGCCTCGTACCGCACGATCGTCAAGGAGCGCACCGGCGAGCACTCGCGGGTGCTGCACGCCATCGCCGAGGACAGCGTCCCGGCGCTGATGCACTGCGCCGCGGGCAAGGACCGCGCGGGCCTGTCCATCGCCGTGACCCTGCTCGCCCTCGGGGTGGAGCGGGACGCGATCGTCGCGGACTACCTGGAGTCGAACGCCAAGCACCGCCGCTACAAGGTGCACCGCTCCAGCACCTCGCCCTCGGCGTACTCCCCCGAGGTCATGGAGCTGCTCAGCCCCCTGTTCGACGCCCGCGCCGAGTATCTGACGGCCGCCCTGGAGACCATCGAGGAGACCTGGGGCGACGTGGACGCCTATCTGGAGCAGGGCCTGCGGCTCGCCCCGGCGACCCGGGAGCGGCTGCGCGAGCGCCTGCTGGACTGACGGGCGGGGCCGGTCCGGCGCCGGGCGGAGGCCCGAACCGTCCGCCCCCCCGGGCACCGCGCGCCCGCTACTTGGCGCCCACCTCGAACAGCAGCCAGATGAAGGCGGCGAAGACGTGCCCGACGGCGATGTAGATGATGAGCCGGACCCACAGGGCGCGGGGGAACTTCTCTTCCATGTCGGTCATGGCGTGTCTCCGGTGTGGGGGCCCAGGCACAGCGCGGCCGTGGGACTCTGCAGCAGGGTGTGGACGAAGAGCAGCTCGAGCCCGTCGGGGTCCTCGGCGGCGATCCGGTGCGGGGTCAGCGAGTCGAAGTGCGCGCTGTCCCCCGGCGCCAGCAGGTACGAGGTGTCGCCGAGCCGCAGCCTGAGCCGCCCCTTGAGGACGTACAGCCATTCCTCGCCGGGGTGGACGCGGACGATGTCGCCCTGGGAGCCGTGCGGGACGCGCACCCGCAGGGACTGCATCCCGCGGCCGGGCGAACCGGCCTGCCAGTACGTCCAGCCGCCGGCCCGGGTGGGTTCCATGTCCCCGGCGCGCACGATCGCGTCCCGGTCGGCGACCGTCTCGCCGAGCAGTTCGGAGACCGTCGTACCGTAGACACGGGCCAGCGCGAGCAGCATCGGCAGCGAGGGCTGGCGCTGTCCGGTCTCCAGACGGGAGAGGTGGGCGGGCGACAGCCCGGCGGCGCGGGCCGCGGCCTCCAGGGTGAGGGAGGCGCGGCGGCGCAGCGCACGCAGCTGGGGCGCGACGGCGTGCAGGTTGTCGGCCGGACTCGCCGAGGGCTCGGACTCGGAGGAGCTCATGCCTCCATTCAGCCGCACCTTTGCCTCTGCGGCAAATTTGTTGCCTCAGAGGCAAAAGTCTCGCGGGGGCCGCGGCCCGGTCCGCCGAGGTCCCGTTCAGCGGCTGCGAAGAACCTCCTTCAGCGGTTGGCGACGGCCTGCTTGACCAGTGTCTTCCCGAAGTCCCACATCAGTCCGCCGCCGTGCGCGTCGTCCATCACGGTGGTGAAGGAATCCACGAACCGGTCCACCTCCTTCTCGCCGACGATGAGCGGCGGGATCAGCTTGATCACCTCCAGGTGGTCGCCGGAGACCTGGGTGAGGATGCGGTGCCGCTGGAGCAGCGGGACGACGACCATCTGCGCGAACAGGCCCTTGCGGGCCGCCTGGAGCATGGTCCACCGACTGCGCAGCTTCAGCGACCTGGGCCGGCCGAACTCGATGCCGATCATCAGGCCCCGGCCCCGTACGTCGGCGAGCAGCTCGTACTTGTCCTTCAGCTCCGCCAGCCGGGACCTCAGCAGTTCGCCGGTGGCCCGGGCGTTGGCGACGATCTGCTCGTTCTCCATGACCGACAGCACGGCCAGGCCCGCGGCCATCGCCTGCGCGTTGGACCCGAAGCTCGCCGAGTGCACCAGCACCCGGTCGATGGAGGAGTAGACCTTCTTGAAGATCCAGTCCTTGCCGAGTGTGGCGCCGACCGGCACATAGCCGCCGGACAGTGCCTTGGCGACGCACACCAGGTCCGGTTCGACGCCGTCCTCGTGCTGGTAGGCGTAGAAGTCACCGGTGCGGCCGAGGCCGGTCTGCACCTCGTCGGCGATGAGCAGCGCCTTGTGCCGGTGCAGCAGCTCCTGGGCGGCACGCAGATAGCCGGGCGGGGTCTCGTGCACGCCCTTGCCCTGGATGGGCTCGACGATCAGGGCTGCCACGTCGCCCTTCCCCAGCTCCCGGGCGAGCGCGTCGAGGTCGCCGAGGGGTACGGCGGTGTCGGGCAGCAGCGGGGCGAAGCCGTCCCGGAAGCCCTCCTCGCCGTTGACGGACAGCGAGCCGGCGGTCAGGCCGTGGAAGGAGTGCTCGCAGTACAGGACGCGCGGCCGTCCGGTGGCGCGGCGGGCGAACTTCAGCGCGGTCTCCACCGCCTCGGTGCCGCTGTTGCCGAAGAACACGCGGTCAAGGTGCGGGCTGTGGGCGAGCAGCCGCTCCGCGAGCAGGCCGGGCAGCGGCTGGCAGTCGAACCGGGTCAGGTCGGCGAGCTGGGCGTCCAGCACGTCGTGCAGCGCCTTGCGGACGACGGGGTGGTGGCGGCCGAGGCCCATCACCCCGAACCCGGAGAGCATGTCGAGGTAGTCGTTGCCGTCCGCGTCCCAGAAGTAGGCGCCCTCGGCCCGCTCGTACACCTTGTCGAAGCCGATGGTGTGCAGCATGCGCGGCAGCTGGTGGTTGAGGTGCTTGGCGTGCAGCTCGTAGCGCTCGGCTCCCCGCTCGGCCAGCAGGGCCCCGAGGTCGAACTCCGTGGTCATTCAGTTGTCTCCTTGACTGGCATGGGGGCCCCGGCCGCCTCGGCGGACCGCGGGGCCGGTACGTCCGCGCTGCGCTCCCGTACGGCCGGGCTCGCGCCGATCCGGCCGGCGATCTCGACCGGCGTCAGCCCGATGTCGGCGAGCACCTCGCCGCGTTTGGCGTGCGCGAGAAACTGCTCGGGGATGCCGAACCGCCGTACGGGAACGTCCACGTCGGCGTCGCCGAGAGCCAGGGAGACGGCGGAGCCGACACCGGCCGCCCGGCTGTTGTCCTCCACGACGGCCACCAGCCGGTGTGCGGCGGCGAGGCCCGGCAGGGCGGGGTCGACGGGTTTGACCCAGCGCGGGTCGACGACCGTGCAGCCGATGCCGCGGGCCTCGAGCAGTTCGGCGGCCCGGAGGCAGACGGGCGCCATCACGCCGACGGCGACGAGCAGCACCTGGGGCCGCTTCGCCCGGTGCAGGACGTCCATGCCGCCCACCCGGTCCACGGCCGGGATCTCCGGTCCGACGGACTCCTTGGGGAAGCGGACCAGGGTGGGCGCGTCGTCCACGGCGACGGCCTCGCGCAGCTGGGCGCGGAGCTGGGCGGCGTCGCGCGGCGCGGCGATGCGCAGTCCGGGGACGACCTGGAGGACGGACATGTCCCACATGCCGTTGTGGGAGGGGCCGTCGGTGCCGGTGACGCCGGCCCGGTCCAGGACGAAGGTGACCCCGCACCTGTGCAGGGCCACGTCCATGAGGAGCTGGTCGAAGGCGCGGTTGAGGAAGGTGGCGTAGACGGCGACGACGGGGTGCAGTCCCCCGGTGGCGAGGCCGGCCGCGGAGACGGTCGCGTGCTGCTCGGCGATGCCGACGTCCCACACCCGGTCCGGGAAGCGCTCGGCGAACTCGGCGAGACCCACCGGGTGCAGCATGGCGGCGGTGATCGCCACCACGTCCTCGCGCTCCTCGGCGATGCGCACCATCTCGTCGCCGAACACGGAGGTCCAGGACGGTCCGCCGGACGGGGCGAGCGGGGCGCAGGTGAGCGGGTCCATCGCGCCGACGGTGTGGAAGTGGTCCTCCTCGTTCGCGAGGGCCGGTTCGTAGCCGCGGCCCTTCTCGGTGAGGCAGTGGACGAGGACCGGCCCGTGGAAGCGTTTGGCGCGGCGCAGCGCCGACTCCAGGGCGCGCAGGTCGTGCCCGTCGATCGGGCCGACGTACTTCAGTCCCAGGTCCTCGAACATGCCCTGGGGGGCGAAGGCGTCCTTGAAGCCCTTCTTGGCGCCGTGCAGCGACTCGTAGAGGGTGCCGCCGACGACCGGGGTGCGCTGGAGCACCTCCTTGCCCCAGGCGAGGAACTTCTCGTAGCCGTCGGTGGTGCGCAGGGTGGCGAGGTGGTTGGCGAGGCCGCCGATGGTGGGCGCGTAGGAGCGCTCGTTGTCGTTGACGACGATGATCAGGGGCCGGTCGCGGGCGGCGGCGATGTTGTTCAGCGCCTCCCAGGCCATGCCGCCGGTCAGCGCGCCGTCGCCGATGACCGCGACGACGTGTCCGCTCTCCCCGCGCACGTCGCGCGCCTTGGCCAGGCCGTCGGCCCAGCCGAGCGCGGTCGAGGCGTGGCTGTTCTCGATGACGTCGTGCTCGGACTCCTCGCGCGAGGGGTAGCCGGACAGGCCGCCCTTGCCGCGCAGCTTGGAGAAGTCCTGACGTCCTGTCAGGAGTTTGTGCACGTAGCTCTGGTGGCCGGTGTCCCACAGGATCCGGTCGGCGGGCGACTCGAAGACCCGGTGCAGTGCGACGGTGAGTTCCACCACCCCCAGGTTGGGCCCGAGGTGACCACCGGTCCTGGCGACCGCCTGCACCAGGAAGTCACGTATCTCGTCGGACAGTTCCCCGAGTTCCGCCTCGGACAGCGCCTTCAGGTCGTGTGGTCCCCGGATGCTCTCCAGAATGGTCACACTGGGCCCCCTCTCGGTCCGTGCCGTTCGTCAACTCACCGTCACCGTCGGTGTCCCGGTGCCGGAGGCGTCCGTCGTGACGCCGTTCTCCTCCATTCGCTCGGCCAGCTTCATGGCCTCCTCGATCAGGGTCTCCACGATCTTCGACTCCGGCACGGTCTTGATGACCTCGCCCTTCACGAAGATCTGCCCCTTGCCGTTGCCCGACGCCACACCCAGGTCCGCCTCACGCGCCTCACCCGGACCATTGACGACACACCCCATCACCGCGACCCGCAACGGCACCTCCATACCCGTCAGACCCGCCGTGACCTCCTCCGCCAGCTTGTACACATCCACCTGCGCCCGCCCGCACGACGGACACGACACGATCTCCAGACCCCGCTGCCGCAGATTCAACGACTCCAGGATCTGGATACCGACCTTGACCTCCTCCGCCGGCGGCGCCGACAACGACACCCGGATCGTGTCCCCGATCCCCTGCGAGAGCAGCGCACCGAACGCCACCGC